>NZ_JRNG01000022.1:0-60389 GCF_000759055.1 Corynebacterium tuscaniense DNF00037
TCAATAAGCTTTCTCCCGAACGCCACGGTTGAGCAGTCTCACCCCCGAGATAGGCAGACCCCCCGAACTGCCGGCTCCCGTGGCGTTCCTTCGTTGCCGCCGACCTCGCAATCACTAAGCAATGCCCCGAAAACCTGCGCCGCTTCGTTGGAGCGTCGCAGTTCCGTTTGGTGCAGGATTTTGACCCTAGTGCACCAGCTAGTGCACCAAATGGTGATCCGCTCACAAAATGAAGAAGGCCCCTACCAGCATTTGCACTGGTAGGGGCCTTATCTTAGTAGCGGGGGCTGGATTCGAACCAACGACCTCTGGGTTATGAGCCCAGCGAGCTACCGAGCTGCTCCACCCCGCGTCGAGTGATATGTAATTCACCTGCTGTCTAAATGACAACGGCGTTAACTATACGCACGGGGTACTAGAACGACAAATCCCCTGGCTGCCGCTTTGTTGTTGCGGTTGGGCAACCAGGGGATGTGCTGGTGGCTACTGGATGTTTTGGTAGTCCTTGACGGCACGGTCAAGTTTGTCCAGGGCCTTGCCGTATTCCTCGAAGGAGCCGTTACGTGCGTTTTCGATGCCACGCAGGGCGTCGTCGATAGCCTTCAGTGCGGAGTCCTTGTTGTTCGGGCTGTCCGCTGGCTTGGGCTTGTCTTCCTTGTCGGTGTCGGCGGCAGCATCCTTGGGTTCGGTGGTGTTCCCGTCAGCGTCTACAATGCTGATGTCCTGGGCTTCCTTCGCGTCAATGCCCACCTGGCTGAGAGCCTGGGAGACGGTCGGCGCGTAGCCCACGCGGCCCTTGTAGAACACGAGGACGCGGAGCAGCTTCGGGAATGCGGATTCCTGGTCCTTGCGCTGCGAGTAGATCGGCTCAACATAGAGGATGTCCCCGCCCGCCACCGGGAGGGTGAGCAGGTTGCCGTTCTTCAGGGTGTTGGAGCCCTCCCACAGCGTGCGGTCGCGGGCCACCTGGTCGGAGGACATGAGGGCGTCCTGCGCCTGCTTCGGGCCTTGGGTCTGCGTGTTGGTGGGCAGAACGCGGACGGTGATCTTGCCGTAGTTGTGCGGATCAGACGTCACGGTCATGTGCGCAGCGAGGAACTCACGGCTCAGACCACGGTACGGGGTGATCAGCTGGAAAGACGGCTTGGAGGTCTCCGGATCAGCAGCCACGACGTAGTACGGCGGCTGGTTGAGTTCCTTGCGGCCTTCCGGTGCAGTCGGATCATTCGGGACGGACCAGAACGCGTCGTTGTTGAAGAACACACCCGGGTCAGACACGTGGTAGCGGGCCAACAGTTCACGCTGAACCTTGAACAGATCCTCCGGGTAACGCAGGTGCTCGCGCAGAGTGTCCGGGATGTCCCCGGATGGCTTCACCGTATCGGGGAACACTCCCATCCACGCCTTGAGTACCGGGTCTTCTTCGTCGAAAGCGTAGAGCTCCACCGTTCCGTCGTAAGCATCAACCGTCGCCTTGACGGAGTTGCGGATATACCCCACCTCATTGTTCACCAGACGCTGGTTGGTGCCATCCGGGTTGAGGGCATCCTGCGTCGTGTCCTGCAGGGAGGTGCGGGTGGAGTACGGCAGCGCGGACAGCGTGGTGTAGCCGTCAACAATCCACTTGATGCGGCCATCCACCACCGCCGGGTAGGTCATCTGGTCCGTAGTCAGCCACGGGGCGACCTTTTCCACACGCTTGCGCGGATCACGGTCGTAGAGGATCTTGGATTCCTTGCCCACGCGATCGGACAGGATGAGGTTCATCTCCTGGTACTTCAGGGCAAAGGCAGCACGGTCAAACCAGTTGCCAATGCCCACTCCGCCCTTACCGTCGTAGGTGAAGGAAGACGTATCAGTGTCATACTCCAGCGGGCCCTGGCCCACGTCGCCGACGATGGCGTAATCCAGGCCGTCATTAGCAGAAGCGATAACCGGGCCGTAGTAGACGCGCGGCTGCTCCGCGCGGATACCCAGCTCCTCAGCGTCTTCCTTCTCTGCAGCGTTGGCGTTGGACTGCAGATCAGAGACGGTGAACACCGGCAGGCCACCACGGGTCGAGCCAGCGTCCTGTGCTGCCTCATCAACGATGTTGGCCTGGGCAGCCACGAAGCCGTTGCCGTGGGTGTACACGGTGTGGCGGTTCAGCCAGTCACGCTGGTTCTCACGCAGGGCGTTCGGGTCCAGCTCGCGGGCAGCAACGACGAAGTCGCGCATCTCACCGTCAACCTCGTAGCGGTCCATGGCCAGGTTCTCCGGGAAGCCGTAGAAGTTACGCAGCTGCTGGTTCTGCGTGAAGGTGGGAGCCAGGATGTCCGGGTCAAGCAGGCGGATGTTAGAAATCGTTGCTGAATCATTGCCCACCTCCCCATCATTGGCTGGTTCTGCACCCCAGTTGGTTTCGTAGGTGACTTTGTCCGCGGTCAAACCATAGGCTTCACGTGTGGCCTCAATATTGCGGGCAATGTAATCGGACTCGCGCTCCTGACGGTTCGGGTTCACCGAGAACTGCTGCATCAGAGCCGGCCATGCCTGGCCGATGACCAGGGAGGACAGGATCATCATCACTGTTGCCAGGACCGGGATGCGGAAGTCCTTGAAAACGATGGAAGCAAAGAAGGCCACGGCCACCAGCACTGCAATAACAATGAGGATGATGCGTGCCGGCAACTGTGCGTTGATGTCGGTGTAGGACGCACCGGTAAAGATGTCGTTCTTGCCGTACAGCAGGCTGTAGCGCTGCAGCCAGTAATCAACGGCCTTGACCAACATCCACAAGCCAGCCGTGGCCGCGAGCTGGATGCGGGCGGCCTTGGAAACGAAGCCCTTGGTGCCGGCAACCTGGTTGGCCACGCGGATGCCACCGAGAAGGTACTGCCCTACCACGCCAACGAGGAAGGCGATGACCAGCAGCATGGACAGCACGCTGACAAACATGGAAAACGCAGGTAGAGCGAAGGCGTAGAAACCGAGGTCACGACCGAATTGTGCGTCCGTGGAACCAAAATCCCCACCGTTGAGCCACAGCATGAACGTACGCCACGTGCTTTGCCCCAGCACGCCGGTGATCACACCAACGATGATAGGCACCCACAGCACCAGGCCACGGACGGTGGACTGGATGGATTCTTGGTACTGCGCCATCGGCGAGTTCGGGTCCGAGAAAATCGAGGTCTGCTCACGCGTGCGCCATGTAAACGCGGCGGCAGCAAAGGTGATGCCGGCTCCCACAAGGGCGAACACGAGGAACAAGACGATGCGGACCAGGATCACTTTGGTGAACACGCCGCGGTAGCCCAGCTCGCCGAACCAGCGGAACTCCGTGTACACATTCACCAGCATGGGAATCAGCAGGGTGAGTACCGCGATAACTCCAAGGACCACCAGCATGGTGTTGGATTTCCGCGGCTTCGGACGGGGAATATTCAGGCGCGTGGCCAAAATCGAAGCTCCTTCGACAATCTATGAAAAACGGCTCGGGGTGAGGCTATGTAAGCTTCAACACTAATTTCATTAACGCTTAAAAGACCAGAAGGGTTCCCGCACAGTGTCTGAGCACACCCCCGCGCTGACGCAACAAGCACTGAATAAGGCCATGATGGAGGCCGTCGAATTCGTCCACGCTGAAGGGTGGGACGTGGCGCCGACGTTGTTTGCGCTGGTCCCCACCGCGCTTGTGGCCGATCAATTGGCGGGGCTGGAAGATGAATCCGCACCGTTAACATTGATTGTGCAAGAGGAGATTCCGGCGCACATTCAGCCCGGTTCGGATGAATTGGGTGATTACCTCACGCGCTTGGCGTGGCCGGAGGAGGTCGCCGGCGTGATTTTGGCACAGGAGATCATCTTTAGAGAGAAAGCTGAGGCTGCTGAGGCCTCTAGACCTCAGCAGGCTCGTCCCGCGCGCCTATTTTCCGGTGTGCTGCGGGAGGAAGGGCTAGAGCTGACGCTGTTGCAGATCCGCCCGACGGAGGAGGAATTGGAGGCCGCCGGCCCGTTTGCTCAGGATGAGATCCAGCTGCGTGGGGGTCCGGAAGTCGCCCCCGCAGTGATCGGCGCGCTACGATACAGCCTGGATAATGAATAAGGAGCTCCCCTCGTGTCGTCACTGTCATTTCGTCGCCTCGCCTGCGCCCCCGTGGCCCTAGCGTTGAGCGTTGCTCTTGTTGCATGCTCCTCGAAGGAGGAACCAACACCTGAGCCAACGCCATCGAGCACGGCGGCAACAACATCGACGCAGACAAGCACGGAAGAGACGACGGGGTCGAGTGAGGGCTCGTCCACGGCGACGTCGACAAGCAGTAAACGCCGCCGCGATGATGCGCAGGTTGTTGAGGATGTGCGGGAGAAATTCGCTTCGCTCGCGCCTGAATCGCTTTTCGACGATCTGGATACCTGCGTTGAAACCAGCCTCAAGGATTCCTACGACTGCTCCGGTTCAACCGTGGGGCAGCTGCAATTCTTTGCCTCGAAGTCCATGGCGGAAGATACCGCGGATGTGCTCACGGGCCTGTCTAGCTCCCGCGTAGTGGAGAAAACCGACGAGAAACTGGTGGGTTGGTCCATGCTAGGCAAGACCGCGGTGATCACCGTCGTGGATAAGAAGGAAGGCAAAGTCCTCCAACAGATGGTGGCTAGTGATGTGGATGATCCGGAACAGCGGATCTTCATGCTTGGTCTGGCGGATAGCTACTCCGAGCCGACCGATGAGTCTTCTACGGCTACGACGACTGCGGTGAAGAAGGCTCCTCGCTAATCCACCTTGCAGGTTGCCACGGGTCGGCCGGCGGCGAAATCGTCCATCACGGAAATCGCATCGTCGATGTTGCTCACGCTGGCAACCGTCATGTCTCCGGCATCGGCCTTTGTTGCCTCCGCGCAGTTCTTTTCTGGCGCGAGGAAAAGCTCCGCACCGCCATCACGCGCGCCCTCAATCTTGTGAGTGATCCCGCCGATGGGCCCCACAGTGCCGTCTTCAGCGATGGTGCCCGTGCCAGCAACCTTGTGGCCACCGTTGAGCTTCCCGGGCGACAATTTATCAATCACGGCGAGGCTGAAAATCATGCCCGCGCTCGGCCCACCAATGTCATTGAGGTTGTAATTCACGGTGACATCGCCTGCGGGCTCAGACGTCATGGTCACGCCGAGCAATGGCAACTTCTCATCCTCCGGGTTTGTACCCAACGTGATAGACGCGGTGGCCGGTTGATGCTCGCGCAGGTACTCCACCTCAATGGTCTCCCCTGGCTTGTGTTCCCGCACGATGTTCTGCACCTGTTGTGGTTCTGTCACCTCGTGTCCGGCGACCTTGGTCAGCACATCTTCGGGCTCCAGCACGCCTGCTGCTGGCGCGTCTTTGAGCACTCCGTGGACCAGGACACGAGTGGGCTCGCCAAGGTAGCGCATCGCCGCAACCGTTGCCGCGGCTTCGGAGGCAACGAAGGCTTCCTCGTTGATCTCCCGCATCTCCTCATCCGACACGTCCTTGGGCAGGATCTGCTCCAGTGGAACAATCGAGTCTTTGTGGACGAGCCAGCGGCTCAATGCCTGCGCCATGGTCATGTTCGTGCGTACGGACACCGTGGTCATATCCAACGTGCCTGAAGTTTCATCCACCTCCGCGCCCTCAATATCAATGACCGGGGTGCCCTGCACATCCCCCAACGTGTTGAAGGTCGGCCCCGCCCCCTGCGCCGCATACGGCACGGTGAGCCTGATGTTCGTGCCCGGCACGCCACCCACCACAAGCGCAGCGATAAGCACCGCCAAAGGCACCCCCGTAGCAATCACGCCGCGACGCAGGCCTTTGCGCTTGGCGGGCTCGGCGGGTTCAGGTGTCGCAGTTACTTCGTTGTCCGCTGTTGTTTCCTGGTCCGCTGGTGCGTCGGCAGGTGCAGTGGGGTTAGTGGGCTCGGTGGGCTGGTTCACGGCTGTTAAGCCTACAACAGAGGCGAGGCTGCACATCACCCACAGATGTTCGCTCTCAGCGTTGGGCATCCAGGCCTTATTCCTCGCGGCCTGTTCCATTACCCCGGTAGGCTGACCACCATGGCTAATGGATTCGGGTTCTCTTTCCCCAACGACGACCGGGATGACCGGGATGACCGCGATGGTCAGGACGGTCGCGATGATCGGAACGACCGCGATGGTCAGGACGGTCGCGATGATCAGCACAACCCGTTTGCCCAGTTCGGCTTCAACTTCGGTGACGGCCAGGGCTTCAGCGGTAGCTTCAGCGGGAACCTGTCCGACATTTTGAACCAGTTCGGTGAGATGCTCGGGGGCGCAGTGTCGCGCGCTGCGTCTGGTGCTGGGTCCACGCCGGAGCAGGACGCGGTGAACTATAACGTTGCGTTGCGTGCCGCCCGCCAGGTGTTGAAGAACCCGCGTGGTGCCACAGCGAATGACGCCACTGCGGTCACTGAATCCGTGCGGTTGGCCAACCTCTGGTTGGATGATGCCTCCACGTTGCCTGATTCAGGTGCACGGCCCGAAGCGTGGAGTACGGATGACTGGGTAAAGAACACCCTGCCTACCTGGAAGCGCATGGTCAGCCCCGTAGCAGAGCACATGGGTCGCGCCCAACTGGATGCGATGCCGGCGGAAGCACGTGAGATTTTTGGCCCCATCACGCAGATGCTCGGTCACTTCAACTCCATGAACTTCGGCGCGCGCTTTGGCAGTGCGCTGGGGGACCTGGCTAATCAGACGCTGACGGGTAATGATTTCGGGCTGCCTGTCGCCCCCACCGGCATCATCGGCATTGTGACCAAAAACGTGGAGCCCATTTCTGCGCAGCTGTCCGTACCCGGCCAGGAAGTGCTCGTGTACGTCAGCGCACTTGAAGCTGCCCGCCAGCGTCTGTTCACCCACGTGCCGTGGTTGGTGGAGCGCATCGTGTCCTCCGTGGAGGAATACTCCATCGGCTTGGAGCTGGATACCTCCCACATCGAGGAAACACTGCGGGAACTCAACCTGGAATCGGGCGACCCGATGAAGATGCAAGAAGTCATGCAGAACTTGCAGGACATGGATCTTTCACCACGCATCACCTCCCGTAATGCGGCAGCCACTGCACGACTGGAAACCCTACTCGCTCTCGTCGAAGGCTGGGTCGATGTTGTGGTGGAAGAAGCATTGACAGAGCGGATTCCGTCCACCAGCGCATTGGCTGAATCCTGGGCGCGCCGCCGCGCAACGGGTGGCTCCGCGGAAAATGCTTTCTCCAATGTCGTGGGCATTGAGCTTGGTGCCCCGAAAACCCAGGAGGCCACTGAGTTATGGCGTCGCGTGACCCAGGCCGTGGGTGTGGAACGTCGCGATAAGGTCTGGGACCACCCGGACTTCCTCCCCTCCTCTGAGCACCTGGACAACCCAGCCGCGTTCATTGACACGTTGCTGGATGATGCGCCGGATTCCGCTTTCGACGAAGAGATTGCCAAGCTCGAAGAGATGCTGGCCAATGAGCCCGCACCAGATGAGGATGATCAAGACGGTCCTGGATCTTCTGGCTCGTCTGAGTCTTCTGAGGACTAGCCCGGCCCGAACCGCTGGTAGGCCTCCAGGTACCCCTTTGCCCGTTCGGCGTGGGGCACTTTGTCTGCTTGATCCCAAAAATCAGGTCCGTGGCCGGGGATGTAGGTGTGCACGAGTTCATGGACGAGCACGGCATCCACGACCCAATCGGGGGTGTCTTTCAGCCGGTCACTGATCCGGATGTCGCCGGTGGACACGGTGCATGAGCCCCATTGAGTGTTGTGATTGGGTACCCACCGCACTGAACCAATGCGCGCCCGGCCTCCCAGGATCGTGCGGTTGAGTGTTTCCGCACGGGCATAAAGCTCCGCATCGGATGCACGTTGAGTTGTTGATTTCCTCGCCAGCTTGGCCAGGATCTCCTCCACCGCGTCGCGTTCCTGCTGTGCTGTGAATCGTGCGGGGATGCGGACCTCAATCCGCTCACCTTTGTGCCGCGCCTGCACGGTGCGAGTACGCCGCGCGGAGCGGATGATGTCCACACCTCCCGGCGGCCAATCACCACTGTGAGCTGGGTTGTTGTGTCGAGACATAGCGCGCGGTGGTCTTTCTGTGGTTCGATGGTGTCCACATGTTGTTCGGGGGAACGTTCATTCATTGGGGGAACTATGAGGGATTCCACATTAGTCACGCTTGCACACGGCGTGCACGTTTTACAGCGGGAGCCGGGTGTGCTGCAGTTCGGCATGGACGCCACACGGTGCGGCATCGTGGAAACCCGGTACGCGGATGATCTGCGCCCACTTTTGGCCGGGCTGAGCACGCCCTCACGCATCCGCGAGGTGCGTACCATGCTTATGGGCGTCGACGGGTTCACGGAAAGAGCAGCACGTTCGCTTATCGACGACCTCTTGGCCTACCGCATCCTCACCCCCACCACCACTACTCCCGTAGCCATGCTGGGGGCGTCACCGTTGGCCAAGACTCTCCGGTCCCTGCTGGAGAATTCCGGTGTGGCCGTGCGGGCACCCATGGGGGAAGAATCTGATGGTGCTTTTCTTCACCGGCTGTCTGATGATGTGCCGCTAGTGGTCGTGGATCGCATTGCGCGTCACATTGCCGTGGACCGAAAACTGGGAAAGCACCGGACATGGAACATCCCCATTGCCACGGTGGATGCGCGCGTAGTGGTGGGTCCTGTCAGTCAGGGTGGGTCTGGCCCCTGTCTTGTGTGCGCGGAGTTCTATCTCCTTGACCGCGATCCCGCGTTGCACACCGTGGCTACTGCTCTGCCCGATGGTCCACCATCCCCTGATCCGGTGGTTCTTTCCGCTGGTGCTTCGGCAGCAGCGGCTCTCATCCGCAATGCAGCCGGGGTTCCCATGCCACCGGGGGTGTCCGCAGGCACATTGCAGCATGGCACCACGGTAGCGGTGGACCCATTCGGCCCCACCCCAGTGCACACGCAGGTCCTCGGCACCCACCCCCGTTGCCCGGTATGCGCGATTTAGCGGAAGCCTTCCAGGACCCCGAGGACGTCTTCCCCGTACTGCTCTAACTTCGCCGGCCCAATGCCGGAGATATTCAGCAGGTCAGCGGGCGATTCTGGCATTTCTTCCACGATGCCCAGCAGTGTTGCATCCGTGAACACCATGTACGGCGGATGCTGGTTTTCCCGCGCAATCTCCAGGCGCCACTGCTTCAAGGCGAGGAAGGCGGCCTCGTTGTAGGTCGGCTCACAGTCCTCGTGTCGGCCAAGGCTTTTCTCCGCTGGGGTATCCAGCGGGAAGCCGCATATCCGGCAGGCCTTCGCTCGCTTGAGGCGCTCCGGTGTTGCTTCTACCTCCAGTTGGGGCGCAATGCCGTCTAAGAAACGGGAACGCTCGCGGGACTTCCGGCCACCTTCTTGGCGGGCATACGACCACGAGAGCTGCAGGTGCTCCCGGGCACGAGTGATACCCACGTAGAACAGGCGGCGTTCCTCCTCCACCTCTTCATCCCCCGCTTTAATGGCGTGGGAAATGGGCAGGGTTTTTTCGACTAGGCCCACGAGGAAGACAGCATCCCACTCCAGGCCCTTGGCCGCGTGCAAACTCGCCAGTGTCACGCCGTCCACGGATGGTGGCTGCTTCGATTCCGCACGCTGGCGGAGGGATTGCAGGACCCCCGGCAGGTTCACAGCCTCACCGGTGTTGACAATGTCAGAGATCAACTCCACCAGCGCGTTGAGTGTCTGCCACCGCTCACGCTGGCGCGCACCTTCCGGTTCCTTGGCGCTCAAACCCAAGGGTGCAAACGCGGCGCGGGCAATGGCCACCGGATCATCCGGCAGATCTGTTCGCCGTGTAGCGCTCACCAGAGTGTTGATGGCCTCACGGATCTCCGGGCGTGTGAAGAATCCTTCACCGCCGCGCACTTGGTACACAATCCCGGCATCGGACAGCGCCTGCTCAAACGCCACCGATTGTGCGTTGAGGCGGTAGAGCACCGCGATTTCACGCGCCGGGGTGCCAGCCGCGATGAGTTTTTTGATCTGCGTAGCAACCTCCCTCGCCTCCGTCGGCTCATCCGGATAGGAGGCAAAGACCGGGTCCGGTCCCGGATCGCGCATACCCTGCAATTCCAAACGTGTGCCGGCAACACGGCCACTCGCCTTGGAGATCACCGTGTTAGCTAGGTCCGTCACCTCAGGGGTGGAACGGTAGTCCCGCTGCAACTTCACCACGGTGCCGTGTGGGTATGTCCGGGAGAAATTCAACAAGTAGTCCGGCGTTGCCCCGGTGAAGGAATAAATCGTCTGGTTGGCATCGCCCACCACGGTGAGGTCATCGCGTTGACCCAACCATCCTTCCAGCACACGCTGTTGAAGTGGAGTGACGTCTTGGTACTCATCCACCACGAAGGTTTGGTACTGGCTGCGGAATTCCTCCGCCACTGCCGGCGCGTTTTCCAGGGCACCGGCGACGTGCAGCAACAGATCATCAAAATCCAGTGCCATGCCTTCGGGGCTAGTCTTGGATTCCTCGTAGCGCTTGTACACCGCCGCTACTTTCTCCACGTCTGCTGGCGGTTCACGGTGACTGCCGGCGATCTTCTCTGCATAGCCATCAGGGCTGATCAGGGAGGCTTTTGCCCATTCGATCTCCGTGAGGAGGTCACGCACGAGTTCCTTGTCCGGCTCCAAACCCACGCTGCGCGTGGCGCGGGCTACGAGGGGGAACTTGTTGTCAATGAGCTGCCATGGCAGATCCCCCGCGACCTGCGGCCAGAAGTAACGCAGCTGACGTAGTGCTGCTGCGTGGAAGGTGCGAGCCTGCACCCCGCCGATGCCCATGCCGCGGAGCCGGTCACGCATCTCCCCTGCCGCGCGCGAGGTGAAGGTCACAGCGAGGACCTTTTGCGGGGCGACGAAGCCCTGATCAATCAGGTGGGCAATGCGGTAGGTAATCGTGCGGGTCTTACCCGTTCCCGCGCCCGCCAGAATGCACACGGGTCCGCGGGGGGCGGTGGCGGCAACCCGCTGATCGCTATCAAGCTGGCTCAGGTCGATCACTAGAGATCATCTTCCTGGAGGCGCGCGGCTTCCGTCAGATCATCCTGAGTGTCATCCGCGTAACGGATGTACAGCAGGCGGTCACCCGGCTCGACGGACTCCGCTTCGGGGGAATCCAGGCGGTACAGCTCACCGGAGCGCACCACGCCCAGAACAATGTCGGCGAGGTGGCGGGGGTTGGAACCAACCTCATCGTCCACGATGGCGCGCTCCGCAACGGTAAAGCCCGCATCCGGGCTGAGCAGATCCTCGATCATCTCCACCACCGATGGCGTGCTGGTAGCAATTCCCAGGAGACGTCCTGCCGTTTCAGAGGAGATCACCACTGAGTCCGCACCAGACTGCTCCAACAGGTGCTGGTTTTCTGCCTCACGGACCGAAGCGACGATATGAATACCGGGGTTGATCTCACGCACGGACAGGGTGACCAGCACCGCGGTGTCATCGGTGGATGGGGCCACGACCACGGAACGCGCACGACTCACGCCAGCCACCCGTAGCACGTCTGACTTCGTGCCATTGCCGTGCACTGCAACGAGGCCACGACTTTCTGCGTGGGCCAATGCTTCATGATTGTCATCAATGACCACGATGTTGGATGGTGCCATCCCCTCAGCCAGAAGCGCGTCCACAGCGGAACGGCCCTTCGTGCCATAGCCGATGACAATGGTGTGGTTACGCACAGATTTCCTCCAGCGTTGAAGTTGCAGTGTCTTACGGGAATCCTCGGTGAGGACGGACAGGGTTGTACCGACGAGAAGCATCAGGAATGCCACACGCATCGGAGTGACTATCAGGATGTTGACCACACGGGAGGTTTGCGTCACCGGAGTGATGTCACCGTAGCCGGTGGTGGAAAGTGATACCGCGGAGTAATACACGGCATCAATAAACGTCAGCGGTTCGCTGTAACCATCCTTGTCCAGCCACACGAGCACCGCCACGATGACGATGAGCAGGATGGCGTACAGGAAACGGCGGCTGATCAGCGCCCACGGGGTCGTGCGTGCTGCCCGGGGCAGACGGATGACATTAATCAGTGCGTGATCAGGCAGCGCCGTGAGATCCTCACCGCGCAGCCGTTCACGAAACCGAATCGGCGCCTTAAACGACGGCCTCATGCCACCTCCACTCTTTCTGGGTCCCTAGTGATCGCGAGCGATCACTCTCATCACTAGGACTTTAGATCGGACTCTAGACCTTCGACGGCCGCGGACTGCAACAGCTCCTCCAACTCCCCACGTTCAGGCAGGTCAGACGGCGCGAAATCCTCGCCGGTACGTACGTAGAAAAATACGGCATTGATTGTGCGGCCATCATCAGCAATACGACGCCATGCCTCCTTATACACCGCCAGCTGGAGTTTGGCCGCACGCATTTCTGCCGCTTGCGGTTTGCCACCAGTTTTCCAGTCAACGATGGTCCAGGACCGCTCCCCCGTCACTGGGTCCGGCGCGTCGAGGAAGATCGCATCGATACGGCCACGGACAGTGGACGTACCCAGATCAATCTCAAAGGGGTGCTCAATGTGTTCCGGTGTGCGCCCGGCCCACTGGCTGTTTCCAAAAGACTCTTTGAGGCGGGCCAAGGTGGCGGCGTCAACGTTGGGTTCAGTGTTGCCAGGCAATTCATCGTCGTCAAGCAGAGGGCGCGCCCCGAAGAAACCTTCCACCCATTCGTGGAACGCGGTTCCGCGCTTGGCGTAGGAATTCGGCTTGAACGGCACCGGGCGGCGCGCGCGGCGAGCAAATTGCTCCGGGTCAGCGCGCAGAGCGACGATATCTGATGCGGTCAGCGTGCCCGGCATAGCCACCGCGACCTCCGGGCTTTGTGCGGCGATGTGCTCATTGATCAGCGCCGTGACATCGTTCTCCCACTGGGTGAACAACTCGCCCTCCGCATCAGTGCGGGTGCTATCCGGCTTCTCCGGCAGGTCGGCCTGCGCGGCGAGTACTTTCGCTGCGCCGGCGAGCGCCTCGGGTTCGGCTGCGTAATTTGGCCAGATCCCTTCGTGCGCGGCGGTAGCGTCGAGCTCCTCCTCACCAGCTTCACCATCCCACCACTCGATGACATCGGCGGCAGGTGTGCCATTCAGCGCGACGTCCTTGAACGGCAGGAAATGCTCGTAGGGCTTCGCCTCTGCCTTGCGGCCAGCGACCTTGGCCGAAGCAGTGACGATGAGGCGTTTCGCGGCGCGGGTAACCGCAACGTAGAAAAGACGCGCGGATTCTTCGCCCAAATCTTTCCGCTTCTGATCCAGATATTCCTTGGTCAGGTTTTGGAAATCGGAGCGGGTGCCCGCATCCGCCAAAGCGTTGTAGGAATCATCCGGCACGTACGGCACCTGGGTGAGGAAGGTGGCCACCGTGGACCCGTAGGTTTTCTCATCGGCATGCGCCACGGCAACAGTGTCCCACTCCAAGCCCTTGGCTTTGTGCGCAGTGAGGATGTGCACGCGGTCACCGCTGGTCACCACAGCGCCTGGTTCCAAGCCGTCTTCGTGTTCGGCGGCCAGGTCGAGGTAGCTCAAGAAACCTTCCAGGTCTGAGCCGGGATAGGAGAAAACGACCTTGGCAAAGGCATCCAGGTGCACCGCGCCCGTGGGGGAATTGCGGGAGAGCACTTCCGTGCGGATGCCGAACACCGAAATGATGTCCGCGAAGAGATCCGGCAGGCGCTTGCCCAAGCTGTACTTGCGCAGGTGGCGGAGTTTCGCGGAGAGCTCCTGCAGGCGCACGAGCCCTTCTGTGCTGTAGCGATCCGTCTCCCCTAAATCCGCAACAGCATCGGCGAGGCCAACATGGCGTTCGTTCTCGCCCTTGGTGTTCTCCGCATCGGCGATGAGCTCAGCCAGCTGGACCTGCAGGCGCTCACGCGCATCCACATCGGGGCCAAGTTCATCCACGGCGCTGCCGTGGCGGCGACCACCGGCGAGGTTGAGCGCGCGTTGGGATAGCGCGCTGATGTCTTTCAACCCAAGACCACAGGCCGGGCCGGCAAGGATCCGCAGTGCGGCCGTGGAGTCTTGCGGGTGCACGAGCATGCGGGCAACGGCGACCGTATCTGCGATCTCCGGCACCGTGAGCAAACCTGCAACCCCCACGATTTCGTAGGGCACACCGCGCTGTTCCAGGGCTTCGGCAAAGTGCGCCGAGTGCCGGTTCTTCCGCACCAGAATCGCCGACTCCACGGCTTTACCCGAATTGATTTTCTCGGTGTAATCAGCCGCGATCGCATCCGCGATGGCTTCAACTTCTTCATCTTCGGTGGCGAAGTATCCGATTTCCACTTGGCCGGGGCTTGCGTCCGGCTTCGCTTCCAGCGGCTCCACCGCCCGTGGCGCGCCATCAGGGGAACCAAGCACTGCGTCGGACACAGAGTTAGCCAACTCAAGGACCTCCGGCGGGTTACGCCAGGACGTGATCAACTGTGCCTTCGGCGCCGGGCTTCCGTCCGCCAGCGGGAAATCCTCCACAAAGGCGGCCAGGTTCGCCGCTGTGGCACCACGCCAGCCGTAAATGGCCTGCATCGGGTCACCAACGGCGGTGACGGTAAGGGGGTGCGCGTGGCGTTGCGGATCATCGGCGTTATCCCCGAATAGGCTGCGCAGCAGCACGCGTTGGGCATGGGAGGTGTCCTGGTACTCATCCAGCATGACCACGCGGAACCGGTCGCGCTGGGAGGCGCCCACGGCCGCGTGCTCACTAGCGAGCTTGGCGGCCACGGACATTTGCTCGTTGAAGGTCACCACACCACGAGCGCGAAGCTCAGCGGCGAGTTCGCCAGCCAGTTCCGCGTAGGCCGTGCGGAGCTGCTGGGTATCCACCCACTTCTGCACTTCTTTGTTGTAATTTTCTCGTGCTTTACCGCGAGGAAGTTCAGCCACGCTCTTGATAAAAGCCTCTGCTTCTTCCTTGATGCGCTCCGGCGGGTAGACCTCATTGCCCATGGAATTGACTAGCGCCAAAAGCGTGTCCACCACCGTGTCCACCGATGGGTTCTTGCTCACTCCCTCCAGCAGTGCACCGGCGTGGTTGGACACCACGTCCCAGGCGATGGAGTGCAGTTCCGCATCCGTGATCAGGCGTGCATCCGGTTCAACCGGTACGAGCAGCCCGTATTCACGGATGAGGGAGCCCGCATAGGAGTCATACGTGGATACCGTCGGGGCGATCGCGGTGAGGTTCTTGGCCAGTTGCCCTGTCGGGTCCAGGTGGCGCACCAATTGCTCATTGGCGGCGAGACGCTCCAAGCGTTTGCGGATGCGCTTGCCCAGCTCTTGTGCTGCCTTGCGGGTAAACGTCAGGCCAAGGACTTCTTCCGGGCGCACGTAACCATTAGCCACCAGCCACACCACACGTGATGCCATGGTTTCAGTCTTGCCAGCACCAGCACCCGCAACAACGAGGAGTGGGCCGGGTTCCGCGCCGATGATCGCCGCTTGTTGGTCCGTCGGCGGGAACTTATCCTCCAAGTATTTTGAGAGCACGCGTGGCTTCATCGGGGTTGTCGCAGCGTGCGCTTCATGTCCTGTGTTAACCACGGGTGGTCACCTCTCCTTCAGGCTGGGCGGGGCAAATGTTTTTGATCTGGCAAAAATCACAATGTGGACCAGTCACCGCGCGTAACTGCGGCCCCGTCATTTCAGCGGGCAGGGGCCTGATCAGTTCTGTGAACTCAGCGCGCTGTTCTTCATCTTTGGGCGCCTGTGTCCTCGTGGTCACGCCGACGGTCTCCGCCGCGGGATACACCAGGGTGCCACCACCGACAGCCAGGGGTGTTTCTCCTTCAGCGGCGGTAACCACTGCCCCATCGCGCCACGCCCCGTGGGACAGTGCCAGCTGGTAGGCAAGTAGCTGCGGGTGCTCTTCGATCTCCTTGCCGGAAACCGCATACTTGGATGTTTTCAGGTCCACCACATGCACCGGTGCGGTGTCATTCGTGCTGTCACCTTCGCGTTCAAGCCGGTCAATGCGTCCACCAATCACCACACCAGGGGCGACTTCCACGTGCACGGGCACTTCCACGCCCAGAAGGTCAAAGGTCCCGCGGGTATCGTCAACCCATTTCGCGGCCTTATCCAGCATCTCCTCAAAAGCAGCCAGGTCATTGGTGCGCTTCCACGCGGGGACGTCGAAAAGCTCGGTGTACGCCTTGATGGTGTCCGCACGGGCCAGCTCAGCGTCAGCGCCTCGGCCGAGTGCCTCGAAGAAGAAGTGCACGAGCGTGCCACGGGTCATCGCATCCGTCGATGTTGCGGTGATGTCGCGCTCCAGCACGTTGCGCATTGGGCATTGAAGCAGGCCCTCAATGCGTGAGGGCGACAGCCGGCTGGGCGGCTCCATCGCTTCGCTTGTCGACGGATCTCTCACTGCCCACCACTGCCCCGGATCCGCCCCCGGAATCCCTCCTTCCGCCATCCGCGCAAGCTGGCGTGCGGTTTGGTTTGCGTGTTCCTCATCCGCTTCGGGGTCAGTGACCACGCGGCGCAGCTCCGCAATCACATCCTCAGCGGCCAGGACGCGCACGCGAACATAGCTGTATGGATCTTCCTCATCGCTTGCTGCATCACTCGCGCCTGTTGCGGGTTGTGCCTGCGGGATCTCTGCCACATCTGGCACCACCATCGTTCGGGCCGCGCCTGTCTGGGCAGCGAAGGCGGCGACAAAGCGGGACGGCTCCACCACTTCATCACCCTCCGGGCTGTCGACTGCAGTGACGAGGACGTGTTCCGTCGCACGGCTCACAGCCATGTGGAACAGGTGGTTTTCTTCCTTGAGGCGGTCCGCAGTGTGGGACACCGGTGTAGCCGGGTCAATGCCTTCATCCACCAGGTCAATGAGGTCTTCTTGGCGCATAAGCGTGCCAGTTTCACTCAACGTAGGCCACGTCAATTCTTGTACGCCACTGACAATGACACGGCGAAATTCTCTGCCAGCTGCACCGTGCGCGGTGAGCAGCGGCACGGCATCCGGAACCGCAGTACGGCGGTCACGCACACCCGTGGGCAGTTCTTGTTCCTCAATGTGGGCGATGAAGGAATCAATCGTGGCGGTGCGGCGGCGTTCGGTGAAATCCCCCGCCGCGTCAAAAAGTGCCATCATCGCATCCAAATCACGGTCCGCCTGGGAACCGCCGGCACCACCGCGCAGGGCGATGGCCATCAGGCTGTCCGCCAGCTTCGTTGCTGACCACACAGCCCACAGGACTTCCTCGACGCTGCCGCCGGCTTCCAGTTCCGCACGGCCTGCTTCAAGAACGCTGCGCATCCGGGTGAGAATAGCCAGTTCCCGCTCCGTCAGCATTGAGCCAAAGTCCGGCAGCTCCCCGCGCTGGTTGAGCAGCTCCCGCAGGGTGTCCTCCGCGCGGGCTTCGGGCTGCCAGCGGCGCAGGCCTCGCAAAAGACGGCGTAGGGTCACTGGATCCACTCCACCTACTGGGCCGAGGAGGAGCTGGCGCCATTGCGCCATGCTCAACTCCTCATTGCCACTACCATTGCTGCTATCGCTGCTATCACTGTTACCGCTGCGTAACGCACGCAAGCCCAACAGCATGGCCATGACAATCTTTTGTTCACTGAGCACAACGTCCGTGGGGTTGACTGCCACGGGCACACCGGCCTGCAACAGGGCGCGACGCAGCGGTTCGATCATGCCGGCGGAACGAACAATCACGGCCATGTCACTCCACGGCACGCCATCACCCAGGTGAGCGCGGCGCAGAGCATCCACTACGGTGGCGTGGTTGAGTGCCTCAGAAGGCGCAATGGCCACAGCCGCGGACGGGTTGCGCCGGGTGGCGCCGAGGTCCACCAGGTTCACATCCACACCAGTGCCCGCGGGGACATCGCGCTCAAAATTGGCAAAGAACAGCGGGGAGGCACCACGGAAACGGAACACGGACTGCTCCAGGTCACCGCCAACAACAGCCAGGTCCGCTTCAGCCACCAAACGGGACACCAACTGCCCCGAAGCAGGATCAAGATGCTGGGCATCATCCACGATGACGGTGTGCCAAGTGCGCGGCAGCGGTGCCCGCAACACCTGGTCCACCAGCTCCGAAGCGGAGTAACTGCGGGCACCGTAGAGGGCCATGACCGCCTGGTACTCGGCGAGGAAATCACCGGCAGCGCCCCAAGTGGGAATATTGTGCTGCTCCCCCATCTCTTTCAGTTGTGCCGGTGTGAGTGTGCGCTCCACCGCACGCAGCAAAAAATCACGCAATTGGCGGGCAAAGCCCACCATCGGCAACGCAGGGCGGAGTTCTTCAGGCCACGACCCGCCCCCGTCTTCCACATGGCCCTGGAGGAGTTCACGGATAGCAAAGTCCTGCTCCGCGCCAGAGATCAAACGAATCTGGCTACTTTCACCGCCATCTACCGGTTCAGCTGTACGAAGGAGAGCAAAAGCGAGGGAGTGAATGGAACGCACAATCGGCTCATCCGCAACGAAGCCCAAAGTGGCCAGTTTGTCCGATAATTCCTGGCGGACTCGCGCGCCCGATTCTTTGGAAGCGGTGATCACCACAACCCCGTTGGGGTCCGCACCAGCGGCAATGCGGGCGGCAGCCGTGTCAATGAGGAAGCTGGTCACACCCGAACCTGCTTCGCCGGTCACCTTCCACACACCGGAGTCCGGCAAAGCAACTGGCCACTTTCGGTCATGCACCGTGCGTTCACGTCGAACGAGGTAAGCCCGCGGGTGTGGTGGTAGCGCGGGTGTTTGCGGGGAGTTCATGCCCTACAGTGTTGCACCTCGGTACGACATCAGCAGGGACCCCACCCGGTCAATATTCGAACTAAAATTCGTATCAGCTACGAAAGTTGCGGCCAAACTAGTGCGGTACTCCAGCGCCCGCTCACATAAAAACAGCAGGTCTGGGATGTGCGACCAGCGGTAAACAACAGCGTCGTCGACAGCGTCGGCCAAAAGCCCGTCGATAAGCGTGAGCGCGGCGCTGTACCCCTGTGGGCGCGGACCTTCTGCGGGCACGATGTCAGTCAATGCGGGCGGCAGCGAGCCCTCAAAAATGCAGCACCCGAAAAAATCAGCGTGGCTGAGCTGACCGCCCTTGATGTAATCGGAATACCCGGCCCATACGGCGCGATCGGCGCGCGCCCACACATCATCACGGTCAAGCGAGGGGGCAGAAAAATAGGCCATCGCTTTGTCAAAACGCAGCGCAGCGGCAATCGCTTCGTCCACGCGGTGACCAGGCTCCCCCTCCACAAAATCGGAGGCACGGTAGCCCGAAACGGTGAAGCGACCATCCGTCGTCCGCACCGGACGCACTACGCGCACCCCTGGTACGGCGACCTTCTCCCGCAACTTAGATGACCACGTGGCGTGCGCGGGTGCTTCCGCAATGACCATCCGGCCGAACCGCACACCATTACCCCACTCCGGACCGAGCGGAACAGGGCTTGAATCACCCGCCTGAAAAGACGTCAGAACATGTCCCGGAATAGTCTTCACCACACTGTCCTCCTACAGCCTTACAGCACAGCCGGCCGCGGGTATGGCCACGGGTTCGCGCGACACGTATCGTTGTTTTCCGGATAGACCTCCTCCGGACTGAGGTCATAAAGCTCCTTGTTGTTCAGGCTCAGCGTCTGCTGCATCATAATCGGCGCCAGATCCCCATTAGCCGGGCATGGCTCATGCGCCGCGTAGCCCAGCGCGTGACCCACCTCATGGTTGATCACATACTGACGGTAGCTGCCCAAATCGCCCTGGAAAGGTGCCGCACCGCGCACCCAGCGTGACTCGTTGATGAGCACCCGGTCCCCCTCATCCTCGTTGAAAATACGGCAGGACGTTTCCAGCCCCAAATCATCACCACAAGTAGTACGAGCTGTTCCCACAGAGATCAACTGAATACGCAAATCCGGATGATCATCGGAACCAACATGCTCAAAGCGCACATTTGGGTCATTTGTCCACCCCCGCGGATCCGCCAACGTGGCATCCACCATTGCGGCAAAAGCATCATCCCCACCGTAGCCACGGGTATCAATTCCGTCCTCCACCTCGGTGGCAAAACGCACGACCTGCTCACGGCCTTCGCCGACCTGCATACCCTTAGAACCAACCGGCCGGAAAGTTCCGCCACCTTGTTCCGTGTATGGCCCACCGGGCGGTAGTTCAGTGATTCCTACTTCACCCACTGGCATATCCTCCACCGTTTTACGCACGGAGGAACTCTGCGCCCCCTCCGGTGCGCGGGATGTGCCCACGGTCTCCTCCGCCGGGGTGGTCACAATCGACCACACCACGAGCGCCGTCACCACAATGAGCACCGGAATGGCGTAGGCACGCCAACCGTAGTTACGCACGAATTCATTCCAGGCGGAACGAAAGCGATTGTTACTCCTGTACACCTCAGCGTCGAACTCGCTGGGATAGTGGGGACGGTGAGTCATGGGGTCAAATCTATCGCGCTTCTAGCCGGAAAAGCCGACAGCACGCGGGGTGGAATTACCCAATTCGACGTAGAGGATGCGCTCCGTGCGCACCACGTATTTCATACCGCGCTCATCTTCGAGCGTGATGGTCGGTGCGCCGGATTCAATAGCCCGTGTGATGTGGTCCGAAATCTCGTCCTGCCCCTTCGGCGAGGTGATGGAGAGTTCACGGTGGCTTTCTGCCAGACCAATCTTGATTTCCATTGCGGCTATCTCACTGTCCTTTGCTCTTGACAAACTGTGCAATAGGCACATTGTAGCGGTGGGCGGTTAAGATGTTCACCGTGCCCGATCGCTTTGAACAGTCACCGCCCTCCTTCGCCGCGCTTGGCGTCGCCGCGGAGATTGTGGAGGCCCTTGCGCACAACGGCTTGACGCATGTGTTTTCCATCCAGGAACTCACATTACCCATTGCGCTGGAAGGCCGCGATCTCATTGGCCAGGCGCGTACAGGAATGGGCAAGACGCTCGCGTTCGGTGTTCCCGTTTTGGATCGCGTTTTTGATGATGCCGCGATCGCTGAGCTCGATGGCACCCCGCGCGCCCTCATCATCGCCCCCACGCGTGAGCTTGCAGTCCAGGTGGGTGAGGATCTTTTACTCGCCGCAAAAAATACGCCGGTTCGCTTATCGACGATCTATGGTGGCCGCCCTTACACCGAACAAATCAACGCCTTGAAAGCAGGTGTTGATGTTGTCGTGGGCACCCCTGGCCGCCTTTTGGACCTTCACCAGCGCGGCGACTTGGACTTGAGCAAGGTGGCCATCCTCGTGCTCGATGAGGCCGATGAGATGCTCGATCTGGGCTTCTTGCCTGATATTCAGAAGATCTGGGGCGCACTGAACCAGCCGATTCAAACGATGCTGTTTTCCGCCACGATGCCGGGTCCGATCCTGAGTTTGGCTCGCTCCATGATGAACAAGCCAATTCATATCCGTGCGGAATCCACGGAGTCCTCCCAAATCCATGACACCACGAAGCAGGTAGTGTTCTGCTCCCACAAGATGGACAAGCCGGAGGTGACCGCGCGTATCCTCCAAGCCTACGGCCGTGGTAAGACCATCATCTTCACCCGCACCAAGCGCACTGCCGCCGATGTAGCCGAAGACCTTGCCCACCGAGGTTTCTCCGTCGGCTCCGTCCACGGCGACATGGGCCAGGAAGCACGCGAGCGTTCCCTCGATGCTTTCCGTTCCGGTGAAATTGAGATCCTCGTTGCCACCGATGTTGCTGCCCGCGGTATTGATGTTGATGACGTCACCCACGTCATCAACTACCAAACCCCTGATGATCCAATGACCTACGTGCACCGCATTGGCCGCACCGGCCGTGCCGGCCGCACCGGTACCGCAGTCACCCTCGTCGGCTTCGATGAGACCCACAAGTGGAAACTCATCAACGACGACCTCGACCTGGATATGCCTGAACCTCCGTCTTGGTTCTCCACGTCCCCTGAACTCTTCGAAGCGCTGGACATCCCCGCTGACGCCGGCCCCACCGTTGGTGCCCCACGCCCCGTTCACGGCCTGCGCTCCCGGAAGCCTCGCAGTGACCGATCCGCTTCCCGTCCTCGGAGACGCCGCCGATGAGTACGAACCTACCTCTGCGCCGGACCCGCGGCGACCTCATCGCCACCGCCGTCATCGCAACGATCTGCCTGATCGCCCTACTCATCGCTTTCTTCACGGCGCCGATCCGCCAGGATCACCTTTCGCCTGCTGCCGAGGAACTCACGGACGCCGGCACCCTCGCCGCCGTACCTGAGTCCCTCACCGAATCCTTCACCCTGCCGGACACCTCACCGCAAGCGCGCCCTCTCATCGTCAACGGTGTGATTGTCACCTACAACGATGGCACCATCACCGGCACCACCCCGGACGGTGCCACCCAGTGGACCTACAAGCGCAGCGCTGAACTCTGCGGCATCGCCGGCGCATGGGGCAAGGTTGTGGCCGTGTACCGCACCAATATCGGCTGCGGTGACGTGGTGGGCATCAACGCGCTGACCGGCCAGTACGCGAACACCCGCTCTGCGGGAAGCACCCCGGTGGGAACCGTCTTTTCTTCCAATGACCGCGTGGGCATCCTCGGCATTGACCGTGAGTATTCCCGCACGGAACTGTGGCGCTCCGACCTCGTGCGCACCGTGGAATATGGCGACGTGAAAGCTCCACAAGAACCCGATATGCAACCGCATCCCGGCTGCACGTTGACCTCTGCTCTGACGCGCACAGAACTTCTGGCCATCACCGAGACCTGCGAGGATGGTACATGGCTGCGGTTCCAGGACACCACTCCGGAGGATTCCCGCAAACCGGAACTGCATGAATCCGTGTCCATCCCCGATGGCGCTTACCTCGTGGCTATCAGTCAAGACGCTGCCGCCGTGCACGATCCAGCGGCGTCCACCGTCACCTCCTACTCACAGAACGGCACACAACTTCACAGCGCCCAGGTTCCCGCCTCCAATCTGCTCGCAGACTCCCCCAGCCGCATTCTTGTACCGCAGACTGCTGATCTCCCCCACAACATGACCTACTTCGACGGCCACAACTTGCTGCTCTTGGACCCGTCAGATCTCGCCGTCACCACCATTTACCAGGGTGCTCTCGGCACCGGCGTCGGTGTCAGCGACCGGCTGCTCTACCCCACCACCGAAGGCGTTGCCATCGCCGATTGGAACGTCGACCACCCCGAGCGCACCATCCGCGTTGACCGCGCCGGCTACACCGGCCCGGTGACGTTGGGGTCGGCGGGTGCCACCATCGTCGAAAAGCGTGGCGATACCGTCGTTGTCCTCGACGCTTCTTAGCCTTGCCGCGCGCGACGCTCGTCGAAACTTGCGGTTGCCCAGCTTGTGGATGCCGGGTGGAGCGCACACCCCAACGCCACCAGCCCGGCGAACAACGTGACCACACCAAGCGTGGTAGCACCGCCGCTGAACATGTACACCGAAATACCCAGGAGCAGCACGTTCAGGAACACGATGAGGCTGCGCCCCCACGTGTGACCACGCAGAATACCCACGGCACCGGCGAGCATCGGGCCGAACACCAAGAGCACGAAGATCGCGGTACCAACCCCCACGAAGGCAAACGCGGGGGTATCGGACTCCACCAACGTCTCATCCGTGCCCATTTGTGCCTGCGTGATGGCGAAGTACACGCCACACGCAATAGCGACGACCCCCTCGAGGATCGCCACAATGGCCGCGACCTTCATCGGCGCCGGGACCGTCCCCACGGCAGGGACATCAGTGGTTGTGCTCTTTAACTCAGGATGGGAAGCGTTAGAACTCACGCACATCATCCTAAGGGTTGATAGTGATTTGACGAACTTCCCACCCTCCCCCTCTTTTAACTACGTCTAAAATCCCAGTTCAAAAGGCTCTTGTCACGATCATTGCGCGGGCGATTGACCCCGTCACCCCTCAGAAAAACCTTAAAAGATGCACCAACAAATATGAATTGCATCACAATTTGGTCCCTACCCCTAGCGGAGTGTATGTAAACGTGCCATTATTCACGGGTAGCAAAAACAAAGAGCTGGTTACCCAGCCACCAACTCCAGATCACCACGGAGTTAACATCCGGTAAACGGAAGACGGGTCCCGCAACCATCGGGAACTACCGCCCACAACGCACCGGATCCGCTCAACTTTTCGCACGACCATTCATCACCGGGAAAACCCCGCGTATTTCACGCGCCTGCCCCCGTTTTTGATAGCGCCGTGAGCAAAGTGCGCCGTGGTGTGCCCCGGAGTGTGGTTTTCCACTAGTTCCACCCACGCTTAACGGCGGCGTTTTGGCGCTGCCGCACACAGACTTTTAAAGGAGACCTCATCATGGATTGGCGCCACGAAGCAGTATGCCGCGACGAAGACCCCGAACTGTTCTTCCCGGTTGGTAACTCCGGCCCAGCACTTTCCCAGATCGCACAGGCCAAACTGGTCTGCCACCGCTGCCCCGTTACCTCCCAGTGCCTGAAGTGGGCACTCGAAACCGGCCAGGATGCCGGCGTGTGGGGTGGCCTCTCCGAGGAGGAGCGCCGCGCCCTCAAGCGCCGCAACAAGCAGCGCAACCGCCAGCGCGTCACCGCCTAATTCCTTTTACTTCTGCCTAGGAGGGCATCGCCCCGCCTAGGCTGCCGATTTCCGTCGCACCCGCCCACCCCGATACAGTGATCAGACAGAGTATTTACTGTCAGTTCCATTTGGCCCAAGGAGGTCGTTATGAGCAAGCGTGGTCGTAAGCGCAAGGACCGCCGCAAGAAGAGCGCTAACCGCGGCAAGCGTCCCAACTCTTAAGCAGAGTTCAACAGTGAAGCACCCCTTCACCTGGTTTTCGAGCCGGGTGAAGGGGTGCTCCCTTTGGGGAAAGTACCGGGCCCAAGATCTCTGCCCGCTAAAACGCAAACCCCAATAAACGTTTTCAAATAAACCAGGATGGGCCGCCAGATTTCTATGGAAACTGATGCGCCCACCTGGTTTATTTGAGTTCATTTATTGCAGTTCATTCATCACGATCTGCCCGGGAACTCAAACCCCTACTTGTAATAGGTAATCGAGATTGACCGCACGATCCGCTGCCGCAGCTGCTCGGGGGCTTGGTCCTGGCAGTTGCACCGGCGGACGATCTGGCGGATCTCCATTTCGGTTTTCAGCCGGGCAAAGTTCTCGGGGCAGGTTTGGATGATGGCGCGGATTTCCTCTACGCGGGCCTGCGGGGTCTCGGGGTCGAAGAATTCGCAGAGCAGCGCTTGTGCGCGGGTTGGTTCGATGTTGCAGTCACCCATTATTTCTGCTCCTCCAGGCCAGAGTGCTCCAGGCCGATGCCTTGTTCGTTCGCTACATCCTTCAACAGTTCGCGGAGTTGTTTTCTTCCCCGGTGCAGGCGGGACATGACGGTGCCGATGGGAATGTCCAGCGCTTCGGCGATTTCCTTGTATGCCAGGCCTTCAACGTCGGAGAGGTAGACGACCATGCGGTAGTCGTCGTTAAGCGAGTTCATGGCATCCGCAATCGCGGTGTCGGGCATGTTGCGCAGGGCTTCCACCTCGGCGGATTGCAGTCCGGTCGAGTCGTGGGAGCTGGTGGTATACAGCTGCCGGTCGGTGACATCTTCGGCAGAGGTTTCCAGTGGGCGGCGCTGCTTTTTGCGGTAGGTGTTGATGTACGCGTTGGTCATAATCCGGTACATCCACGCCTTGAGGTTGGTGCCCTCCTTGAACGAGCCGAATGCGTTGAAAGCCTTCAGGTAGGTTTCTTGCACGAGGTCTTCGGCGTCTTGCGGGTTGCGCGTCATGCGTAGCGCGCCACCGTAGAGCTGGTCCAGGAGCGGTAGCGCTTCGTCGCGGAAGCGCCGTTCAAGGTCGTTGTCGGCCATGGGCGCCATTCTAGCTAGGGTTGGTTTCATGGCTGCGAAGACTCAAGCACTTGCTGTTCTCGACGCTGCGGGCGTGCCCTATAAGCTCCTCGAGTACGCCGCGCACACGGATCATTTCGGGGATCACGCGGTGGAGGATCTGGGCATCGATCCCGCGGTCACGCTCAAAACGCTGGTCATCCACCATGAGCGGAATTTCGCGGTGTGCTGTGTCCCGGTCGCCGGCCAGCTCTCGCTGAAAAAGGCTGCAAAGGCGCTCGGCTGGAAGAACGCTGAGATGGCCATACCGAAAGACGCGCAGCGCGTCAGCGGCTATATCGTTGGCGGCATCTCCCCGCTTGGCACGAAGCAAGCGCTCCCAACGCTTATCGATGCCTCCCTGGCCCCCTCCCCCACCACCTACGTCTCCGCCGGCCGGCGGGGCCTGTCGTTGGCGTTGAACCCTCAGGACTTAGCCCGCGTGGTGGGCGCTTCTTTCGCTCCGATCAGTTCCGCATAGTCATTGCGCACGTTGCCTACCTCGCTGGCAGCGGGCCACCACTCTAGGTCCTCCGCCACGCGGGAGGGGTGGATGAGTTCCAGTGCCTCCTCCGGTGTTCCCTTCACCCACTGCTCCACCTCGTCCGCCTTCAAAAACAGGGGCAGGCGGTGGTGCAGCCACGCCATGTTCTCGGTGGCGTCCGTAGTCACCATGGTGGTAGACAGCCTGTCCAGCCCCGTGTCCCACAACGCCGCCGCGTACAGCAAACCTTCTCCCGGGGTGACGTAGTAGGGCTGTTTGCCCTTCCCTTCCTGTTTCCACTCGTAGTAGCCATCGAGCACCATGAGACCTCGGCGTACCTTGAAGGCCGAGCGGAAGGAGGGTTTTTCCGCCACGGTCTCCCCACGCGCATTGAACAGGGATGCGCCGGTGTCGTCTTTCTTCCAGGTGGGAAGGAGGCCCCACCGGGCGGCGTCGATAAGCGCCTCGGAGCCGTCGATGCGCACGAGCGGAACCTGCTGGGTGGGCGCGATGTTGTAGCGCGGCGGCGGGGTGCCGTCGGGGGCGTGCACTGTTGTGATTCCGGGCAACGTGCCCACGGCTTCCAACAGTTCGTCGCCGGTGGTGAAGAGAACGAAGCGTCCGCACATGTCCCCTATTATGGCCGCTCGGTATGCTTGGCCGCATGACCTCCGATTTGTGGCCCGCCCCGTTCCATCCTGATCCGATCGTGCACACCCAGGTTGTGCCCGGCTCCAAGTCGATGACCAACCGCGCGTACGTACTCGCCGCGTTGGCAAACCGGCAATCCACGATCATCGGGGCGCTCCATTCGCGCGACACGGACCTCATGCGCGCCGCCCTTTCCAACATGGGTGTGGTGTTCACCGAAGAGGCCGAGCGCATCACTGTCACGCCCGGCGAGCTCGTCGGCGCCACGGTGGATTGCGGGCTCGCGGGCACCGTCATGCGCTTCGTCCCTGCTGCCGCTGCGTTTGCTGAAGGCCCCGTGCTTATCGACGGCGACGCCCAAGCCCGCACCCGCCCCCTCACCACCGTCCTGGACGCCCTACGCCACCTGGGTGTTTCCGTGGATGAGGATTCCCTGCCGTTTACCGTCAACGGCACCGGCCACGCTCCCGGCGGCCGCGTGGAGATTGATGCCAGCTCCAGCTCCCAATTCGTCTCCGCCCTCCTTCTTGCCGGTGCGCGCTTTGACCGGGGTCTCACCGTGGTTCACACCGGTGGTCGCCTCCCTTCCATGCCCCACATTGAGATGACCGTGGACATGATCAGGGATGCCGGCGTCACGGTGGACGTTCAACCAAACGAGTGGACGGTTCACCCCGGCCCCATCAGCGGCAAAGTCTGGGTCATCGAGCCAGACCTGTCCAACGCCACGCCCTTCCTCGCCGCGGCCGCCGTCACTGGTGGCACGGTAAGCATCCCCTACTGGCCGCAGAAAACCACACAGGCAGGCGACGTCATCCGCCTGATCCTCGAGCGCATGGGCTGCGAAGTAGACATCGTGGCTGATGGCCCCTCCTACACACTCACCGTCACGGGGCCGCCGCGTGGCCAACTGCAGGGCATTACCCTCGACATGAGTGACATCGGGGAGCTGACGCCAACGGTGGCGGCGTTGGCAACGCAGGCGACGCAGACAAGCATGCTCACCGGTATCTCCCACCTGCGCGGACATGAAACGGACCGTCTCGCTGCGCTAAGCCAAGAAATCAACAAACTCGGCGGCAAATGCGAAGAACTTCCCGACGGCCTCCGCATCACCCCCGCCCCCCTCCACGGCGGCGTATGGCACTCCTACGCTGACCACCGGATGGCCACCGCCGGTGCGATCATCGGTCTGACCACTGAGGGCGTGCAGGTCGAGGATATTGAGACCACCTCGAAGACCCTCCCCGGCTTCGCCGCCATGTGGACAGGCATCGTTCATGGCTAAACGCGCAGGCAGAGACTTCTCCAGCTACGACGAATCCGACGTCAAAGTCCGCCCCGGCAAAGGCTCCCGGCCACGCACCAAAGACCGGCCCAGACACGCCGACGCAGTCGTCGGACTAGTGATCACCAAAGACCGCGGCCGGTGGGGCGTCGTACTGGAAGACGGCACCCGCGTTACCTGCATGCGCGCCCGCGAACTGGGCCGCACCTCCATCGAAGTCGGCGACCGCGTCCGTGTCGTTGGGGACACCAGCGGGCGCAAAGACACCCTCGCCCGCATCGTCGGCCGCGAAGACCGCAGCTCCGAACTACGCCGCACCGCCGATGACACCGACCCCTACGAGCGCATCGTCGTTGCCAACGCCGACCTCCTCCTCATCGTCTGCGCGGTGGCGGACCCACCACCCCGCACCGGATTCGTCGAACGCGCCCTCATCGCCGCCTTCGTCGGCGGAGTCACCCCCGTGGTCTGCCTGACCAAGTCTGACCTCGGCGACCCAGGCGCCTTCGAACAAGAACTCGTCGACCTAGACGTGGACGTCCTCCACACAGGCATCGCAGATGATCTTGGTCCGTTGTTGGACCGCATCACCGGGAGGCTTACCGCCGTCATCGGCCATTCCGGTGTTGGCAAATCAACCCTGGTCAATCGCCTCGTCCCGTCCGCAAACCGCGAAACCGGCGAAGTCTCCGGCGTGGGCAAAGGCCGCCACACCTCCACACAGTCCGTAGCCCTCGAGCTGCCGGGGTCTGGGTCTAGTTCTGAGTCTGGTTCTGGCTCTGGGTCCGATCATCCCGGCTGGATCATCGACACCCCCGGCATCCGCTCCTTCGGCCTGGCCCACGTCTCCCCCAACGACGTGTTTGACCCCTTCCCCGAACTAGCCGAAGCCACCGAGAATTGTCCCCGTGGCTGCACCCACGCCGGACCACCTGCGGATCCCGAGTGCGCCTGGGACGACCTCGCAGCCCGCGACGGCCAAGACTCCGTGATCGGTCGCCGCGTCCAGGCCGTCCGCCACCTGCTTGAGGCGCTGCGCATCAACGAAACCACCTACGACTAGGCCCCGCCCCGGACAAGCCCCCAAAAACCGGCCTTTTCCTCCCACGCGACTAACCGGTTGAAGGATTTAACACTCAAACCGTAACTACCGAGCGACAGAAATCCATTACCAGGCACTTTAAATCGGCCGCATTTTAGCCGTGCAAAATCCTTCACCCATCCGGCAAAAGGGGGTGCCGAAAACCAGGGAAACCCAGGAAGCCAGGAAGCCAGGGAACCCAGGAAACCAGCCCCAGACCCGGGGCTACATCAACTCCACCAGGAACGGAAGCTCACTGGGGTCATAGAACGCGAGGTAGTTGTCCTGGGCATCCCCCACGGCGAGTTCGGCGTCTTCGTCGCCGAGGTCGGCGGCATCGATGAGTTCAACAGCGCGACGGGTGGCGGGTTCGGCTTCTTCGATGTCAATGTGGATGGCGGCAACGTCCTCGAGCGAGATCGGGCCTGAGATCTTCACCACGGATTCGCCCATGTCAGGGTGCAACTCAGCGTCCACATCCGCGGAGATGACTACGCGGCGGTGAGGGTAGTCGGGTTCATCGCCGATGGCGAGGAGGCGGAGGGAGGCCAAAGCGGCGTCATCAAACGCGATGAGTTCGATTTCTTCCTGGTCCCCCGCGGTGAAAAACTCCACGAGTGCGGGTGTGGCCGCAAAACCCCAGCCGCTGCGGGCGTGGATCTGTCCTTCAGCGTTGAGTTCCTTGAGCATGGCGAATGTCGCCGGAACGTAGACACGCATTAGAACTCGCCCTCAATGCCGAAGAGGGATTGAATTTCTACGACGGTGCGGTCGAAGGCGGTGTGCAGGATGCCGATCATGCCGGATTCGACAGCGCCGCGGACGTTGAGGATGTCGTCGTCAATCATGGTGCATTCGTTGAGGGGCACGCCGATGGCGTCGGCGGCGGCTTGGAATGCGGCGGTTTCAGGTTTTTCGGCACCCACTTCGCCGGAGAGCACAACGGCGTCGACGTGGCCTCGGAATTCCCATTCGCGGATGGGGTCGGCTTCGTCGTTGCCGGGGACGTTGGAGAGGATGCCGGTGGCGATGCCGTCGGCGCGCACGGCGGCGAGGAGTTCTTGCCAGCGGCGGACGTCTTCATCATCGCCGTCGAGCACACCCGCGTAGTCCAGAATCAAGCCTTGCATCTTCATTTCCTCCAGCATTTTTGCTTTTCGACGTTCAATTCCCGGCCAATCCGGCCCAATCCTGGCACAATGATACCTAGCCATTGACCCGCCTGCCTTGAGGAAAACGTTCCGCTTTCCGAGGAGGCACAAGTGTACTACCCTGTTCCCGGCCATTCGCACCTCAAAGTCCTGGTGCCGGATGTTTCACGGCCGGATGATTCGCGTCCGCTGGGGCAATCCCCTGGCCGGTTATCCCAGGCCGCCATGTCGGGTCGGTTCGGTAGCCCCGCGCCTGATCCCGCCGAGCTTGCCTCGGTGTCCCCGCTGGTGCGGGTGGCTTTGGATGCGGCTTTTGGTATCCGCGATATCCGCACGCTGCAGGAGCGGAGCTTCAGTTATGGTGTTCGCGCCCACGTGCGGGCGCGACGTCGAACTGGGGCGGCACCGGCGGGTGGGGTGCGTGTTCTGAGTGCGCACGCGCGTGGTGAGGGCGAGTACCACGGTTCCGCCACGTCAGGTGGTCGCCATTATGCGTGGGTGGCGCGTATCGCGGACGGGCGGTTGCTGTCTTTCCGGGTGCTCTAGCGCACGCTTGAGCACCCGGAAGGAGATAGCTGAAGGCTTAGCCTTCTGCGGCGGCCTGCTGCGCCTCCGCTTGTTGCTCGAACTGTTTGCGCAGCATGAACAGCTGACGCACGGTTTCTTCCTTGATGCCGTCATTCATGGCGTGGAACATGTCGCCGCCCTCCTTCTGGTACTCGACCAGCGGGTCGCGCTGCGCCATGGCGCGAAGACCGATGCCTTCCTTGAGGTAGTCCATCTCGTAGAGGTGTTCGCGCCACTTCGAGTCGATGATGGGCAGGATGACCATGCGTTCGACGTTGCGCATCTGCTCCTCACCACCGATGGCGGCGACGTGCTCTTCGAGTTGGTCGTATTGGTTGTGGGCGTCGTCGATAATTGCTTCACGCAGCTGTGCATCGGTGAGCTCGCCGGGGGAACCGTAATCGGAGCTGTCAATGAGCTCATCCGGTGTGAAGGACGGGCCGTAGAGGGAGTCCAACGCATCCCAAAGCTGGTCCAGGTCCCAGTCCTCGACGTAGCCTTCACTGGTAGCGGCGTCGACGTAGGCGGCGACGGTGTCGTCGATCATGCCACGGATCTGATCCTTGATGTCCTTGGCTTCCAGGATTTCAAGGCGTTCGCGGTAGACAACCTTGCGCTGCTCATTGAGCACTTCGTCGTATTTGAGGACGTTCTTGCGGGCCTCAAAGTTTTGGTTTTCCACCTGGGACTGGGCACCCTTGATGGAGCGAGACACCATGCCAGCCTCAATCGGGACGTCATCGGGGACGTTGAGGCGGTTCATCATGTTTTCCATGGACTGGCCAACAAAGCGGACCATCAGGTCATCGCGCATGGACAGGTAGAAGCGGGTTTCACCCGGATCACCCTGACGGCCCGAACGGCCGCGGAGCTGATTGTCGATGCGGCGGGATTCATGGCGCTCGGTGCCAAGGACGTAGAGGCCACCGGCTTCACGGACTTCGTCACCAAGCCGCTTGGAGCGCTCCTTGGCCTTGGGCAGTTCCTCGTCCCATGCTGCCTGGTAGGCTTCTTCGTCCTCGAAGGGGTCGAGACCGCGTTCCTTGAGCTTGTGCTCCACGAGAATCTCCGGGTTACCACCCAACACAATGTCCGTACCGCGACCGGCCATGTTGGTGGACACGGTCACGTTGCCGGGCAGGCCTGCCTCGGCAATGATGCGGCCTTCTTCCTCATGGTGCTTCGCGTTGAGCACGTTGTGCTTGATGCCCTTGCGGGTGAGCAGCTGAGAGAGGTACTCCGAACGCTCGACGGAGGTGGTGCCCACCAGGACAGGCTGGCGCTTTTCCACATGCTCCGCAATATCTTCGGCCACGGCGGCGAACTTGGCTTCCTGGGTCTTGTAAATCAGGTCGTCGTGGTCCTTGCGGATGTTGGGCTTGTTCGGCGGGATCGCCACAACGCCAAGCTTGTAAATCTGGTGGAGCTCAGCTGCCTCTGTTTCAGCGGTACCGGTCATGCCGGCGAGCTTGTCGTAGAGGCGGAAGTAGTTCTGCAGGGTGACGGTAGCCAGGGTTTGGTTCTCGTTCTTGATCTCCACACCCTCTTTGGCCTCGATGGCCTGGTGCATACCCTCGTTGTAGCGGCGGCCGGGAAGGATACGACCAGTGAAGGAGTCGACGATGAGGACTTCGCCCTGGCGGACGATGTAGTCCTTGTCGCGCTCAAAGAGTTCCTTCGCCTTGATGGCGTTATTCAGGTAGCTCACCAGCTGGGAGTTTTCCGGGGCGTAGAGGTTATCAATACCCAATTGGTCTTCTACGAATGCCACGCCCTTCTCTGACACACCAACGGTGCGCTTACGCTGGTCCACTTCGTAGTGGATACCCGCACGCATGCGTGGTGCCAGTTGGGCAAAGACGGTGTAGAACTCACCGGAGGAGTCGGTGGGGCCGGAGATGATCAGGGGGGTGCGGGCTTCGTCGATAAGAATGGAGTCAACCTCGTCCACGATGGCGTAGTTGTGGCCGCGCTGCACCATCTCGCTGACAGACTTGGTCATGTTGTCGCGCAGGTAGTCGAAGCCCAGCTCGTTGTTGGTGCCGTAGGTGATGTCAGCGTCATAGGCCTGTTTACGCTCCGGCGGGCGCATGTCGGAAAGGATCACGCCGACAGTGAGGCCAAGGAAGCGGTGAACACGGCCCATCATCTCCGCGTCACGTTGAGCCAGGTAGTCGTTGACAGTGACGATGTGAACGCCCTTGCCGCCCAGACCATTGAGGTAGGCCGCCAAGACGGAGGTCAGGGTCTTACCTTCACCGGTTTTCATTTCGGCTACGGAACCGAAGTGGAGGGCAGCACCACCCATGATCTGCACCTTGTAGTGCTTCTGTCCCAGAACGCGCCAGGACGCCTCACGGGCGGTGGCGAATGCGTCCAGCAAGATGTCATCCATGGTCTTGCCGTTGGCGAGTGCTTCCTTGAACTCCTCGGTTTTGGCCTTGAGCTCTTCGTCCGTCAGCGCGGCGTACTCGTCCTCGAGGGCGATGACATCGTCTGCGATTTTGGCGTAGCGCTTCACCGTGCGGCCTTCGCCGGCGCGCAGCAGCTTGGACAGTCCTCCGAACACGTGGTGCTTCCTTCTGTAGCGGTGTGTGGGTTACTTTCCGCGAGCAGTACGCTCGCTATCAAACCGCTATTCTACGCACATTCAGCTTGGGCCCCACTTCCGGGCACCTTGAAGGTTGATGGGAGCCTGGCCTGGGATGGGAAAACCCGCCCACCGGTGGAGATCCGGTGAGCGGGAAGCGCGCCTTAAGGCGCGGGTTTACTCTGCATCCTCCGGCACGAGGGTGATCAGGCCATAGTCATATGCGTGACGACGGTACACCACCGACGGACGATTCGTTTCCGAGTTGATGAACAGGTAGAAATCGTGGCCCACCAGCTCCATCTCAGATAGAGCCTCGTCGACGGTCATCGGGGTTGCCGGGTGCTCCTTGGTGCGTACAACGCGACCTGGCACGTTATCCTCAACGGTGTCGGCGTACGGATCAGCCGGCGCCTCCTCCGCTTTCGCGCGTGCCTGTGCAGCTTCTGCAGCGAGCTCTGCTGCGATCTCACCAGTGGACTTCGGCTTACGGTGGCCACCCATGGAGATCTCGCGGCGGACCTTCACCTTGCGCAGAGAACGCTCCATCTTGCCAACGGCGGACTCCAATGCCGCGTAGAAGCTGTCCTCCTTCGCCTCGGCGCGAGCGAGGTGGCCCTTGCCGGTAGCGGTGATCTGGATGCGGTTGGCCTGTGCTTCTCGGCGTGGGTTCGGCTCGTGCTGCAGCTCCACGTGGAAGAACGTCAACGTCGGGTCGAGCTTCTCAATCTTGGCCAGCTTGCCATTGACCCGTTCCTGGAAGTGCTCCGGAACCTCAACGTTGCGGCCAGTGATGGTCACCTGTGCTGAGGGGCTCAGGGCGTCTTGGGTGCGGTCGTCTGCAGAGGTCATCTGCTTCCTCCTTGCATTCAGTGCCCGCAAATTCACGGCGGGCTAGGGAACGGTTCCACCAAGAATTATACCGGTGCCGTTTCGGCTTCTGTCACGAGTTCGCCCCTGGCTTACGCCGCCGCGAGAACCACGCATGCCACGGGGTTTCCGCCATGCACAAGAAGCTTTTCGACGACTGCCTGCAACGTCGCCCCCGTCGTCACCACATCATCCACCACGATGAGTGGGCCAGAAGGAACAGCACTGATCTGGACATTGCCGCTGAGGTTCCGGCGGCGGGCGGATTCGTCGAGGGAGGCTTGGTCCGCGGTGGCGTCGATAAGCGACAAGACATCGTGTGTGGGGCGCCCGCTGAAATGGCACACGGCTGAGACGGGATCACCTCCGCGTGCACGTGCTGCGCTGGGGCGGGTGGGCGCGGGGATGAGGTGCGCGCCAGTGATGATGTCGCCGCGTGCCTCCAGGTAATCAAGTGCGGCTGCAAGAACAGCACCGATGTGACGGCGAACAGCGAGGTTCTTTTTCTCCTTCATAGCCAAGATGACCCCGCGGTGAGGTGCGTCATAGGCACCAAGCGCGAAGACAGGCACATGCACGGAGAGGTTCGGGGCATGCCGAAACGGTGGTGTGGCCAGGCGCTTCCTACATGTGGAGCACAACAGGTAACCCGGTGAGCCACAACCAGCGCATGCGCGCGGGAGGAGAAGCTCCCCGAGTTGATGTGCAAGACCTGCCATGAGCCGAGTTCCCGGACGCTACGGCTTGGGCAGGACGGGAGCGGCGCGCACGCCTTGCAGGCCAGGGACCTCGCGCCAATTCAGTGAATCGCGAGTAGAGGTAGGCATGCGCATGATTACCTTGGAGTCGGTGATATACATCATCGAGCTATTCGCCCCTACTGCGACAACGGGACCACCGATATTGCCAGACGGCAGCGTGGTGGTGGAAAAACCATCTTGGTCCACACGCACGATTGGCGCCTGCCGGTTGGACGTACCCACAAGAAGCGAGCCGTCCGGCTGCCAATCCGCAGAGACTGCTGAGCCGTCGAGGTCGGCGGCGTACTTCACGGTGTTGACAATGGCGCGTTTGCCATCCTCCCGGCGCTCCACCACGCCGACGACAAGGTGGCCATCAATAACCATGGCAACGTGGGCACCGGTGTGGGACAGGCGGAGCACGGTGATCTCCCCGGTGGCATCCCGCTCTTCCCCATCAGTGTCCTGCGCCTGCGCGGTAGTGAGTGCATCGGGCAGGGTGAGGGCAACGTCATTGACCACCACTTCCCCGGTGGCGGCGGAGCGCACAGCACGCACAACGCGCTTGCCATCCTGCACCACCCAGGTGCCACTGTGATCCGGCTCGAGGCTCGGGCGGGTGAGACTGCCTGCGCGGAGCACTTCATGCGAGTTGCCACCCACCCTGCCCACGACGAGAGACTGGTGCTGATCATCCACGTTCACGGCCGCGGCGTAGAGGCCATCATCCCCAATATCTATCTGGGAGATATTGCCCAAAGAATTAAGGCCAGCGATCTGTTCCACCTTGGTCGGTGCGACACTCTCCAGATCCGTCACGGCTGAGACTTTACCGTTGGAAAGGGTGTACAAATCTGGCCCCGCTTCGGCGGCGGGAACAGGGTTGAGGTCCTCAAAATCATCGGTGCTGATGTCAAAGCTGTCCCCGATCAGCCCCGTCCCATCAGCAGAGACGGCATAGGGCCCAACTTCACCGGCGCCCTGCAACGTCCAGGCGATCTGCGCTGCGAAGCGGGCGCGACTTTGTTCATCCACACCAGCTAATCCAGTGAATTGGTACACCCCGTCCTTCATGCCGGCGTAGGCAAGGTCTGGGGAATCTTCTGGCAGCGTGTTAGTAAGAGAGGGTGCAAGACGCTCCGAGGGGCCGCTGACAAGCATGGCCAGCAACGTCGAACCAATCGAGTTCGTTCGGGAGAACACCCAACGACGGTCCGCGACGAGGCGCTGGCCTGTGCTGTCATAGAAATACAGGTTGCGTGGCTCGTAATGGTTACGCAGATCAGTGCGATCCACCACCACATCATTAGGCAGGTTAGATACACGCCACTGGCCGTTTTCCTGGGTGAGCTCCATTGTGGCTTCATAGCCACGATGCGCCGGAGTGAAAGCCCCACCTGGCTGAAGCGTGCCAATGATCCGGCCCGTAACCACGTACGCACGCTTATTCGGCTCCACGGTGGCACTCGAGGTCATCTCAAACGTGTCCAACACAATCGTGGATTCACTGGGCTTCCATTCCTTACCCATCTCTTGGGTTAAGTACTTGCGCGCCACCTCAAAATTGCCGGTGGGGTTGGCTGAAGCCGCGAAGAACTCGCGCAGCAGCAAGTCCGGCTCCATGCCATCCGGTGGTGCCTGGTCCAGCACTGTATCCGGGCGCTGCTCAAAGGTGCCCAGCGCATGGGGTTCCGTGCTGGTGGGCAAGGTGGCGCAGCCAGTGGCGAAAAACAGCACCGGCACGGCAGCCACGGCAACACACGTGGTACGAACGTTCAAACCTCGCATTTATGCCTTCCCCTTCTGCTCTGACTGTGCATCCGGCGTGGTCTTGGGCTCTGAATTCATCTTCGGCTGTACGTCTGGCTCTTGAATTTGCAGCGCCACGGGCTCGTGGTTGAAGCCGACCTCAGGGTCGCGCGGCAGGATGAGGCGGAACTGGGAGCCGACACCTGGGGTTCCGGTGGCATCCAAGATTCCGCGGTGCAGTTGGGCGTCTTCGCGTGAGATTGCTAGGCCCAAACCGGTGCCACCAGAGTGGCGCTTGCGTGAGGAATCCGCCCGCCAGAAACGGTTGAACACCAGCTCTTCTTGGCCCGGTTTCAGGCCCACACCACGATCGGTGACGGTGATAGCCACGGCGTCCTCCCCTTCCACCAAGGCAAGGGTGACGGGGTTACCTTCGGAGTGATCGATGGCATTGGCCAGGAGGTTGCGCACAATGCGCTCAATGCGGCGTGGGTCTCCCACCATGGGCACCGGATGGTCCGGCATATCAAATTCCACGGCTACATCGAGTTCCTCCGCAAGGTGGCTGGTTTGTGCCCACGCAGACTCAATGGGCCCCCGCGCATCCATGCTGATCAAGGACAGCTCAGCCACGCCTGCATCATGACGTGAAATTTCCAGCAGATCCGTAAGCAGGGATTCGAAGCGATCCAACTCGCGGATCATCAACTGGGAGGCGCGACGAGTGTGGGGCTCCAGACTGTCCTCATCGTCGGCGATCATGTCGGCGGCCATGCGCACAGTGGTTAGCGGGGTGCGCAGCTCATGGGAGACATCGGAAGTGAACTGCCGCTGCAGGTCACCGTATTCCTCCAACTGATTAATTTGGCTGGAGAGTTTGTCCGCCATGTCATTGAAGGACAAGGCTAGGCGGGCCATCTCATCCTCGCCTACCACCGCCATGCGCTCGCGCAAGTGACCTGCGGCAAGGCGCTCCGCGATACGGGAAGCTGACCGCACCGGCGCGACCAGCTGCTGTGAGGAGATCCAGGCGATGCCCACCAGTAGCACAACAACCACCACACCAGCGGAGGTAAGCAAACCACGCATAAGGGCCAAGGTTTGGCGCTCCGGCTCCATGTCCATAACCAGGTACAACTGCAGTTCCGGGATGTCAGAATTGGTGGGCGTGCCAATGATCAGGGCATTGTATGCCCGCCCCTCATGCTGTGTTGGCCAGAACTGATAGGCCACTTGATCTTGGGAAACGAAGTCCACCAGGCGGTCCGGGATGGCAAAATTCTCCGGGGAGGTCACCGTGCCTGCCCCAGTGGGGGCCAACAGCACGATTTCATACGAGCCTGTTGCTGCTTTGTCCTGCTGAGAGCGCTGCGCCAGGGCCGCGCGCGCTGTGTTGAGACGTCCTTGGATGGAGGTTGTGGTGGTGGAATTACTCAGCTGCTCTTCCACTTGCGCGCGCACGCGGATGATGTCCGTCTCCGCGTTGGAGATCTTCAAGTCCACCAGACGCTGCGTCACCACCGATGCCAGCGCGAGACCAAGCACACCCATCACAACCGCGGAAACCAAGAGCACCGTGGCCACGAAGCGCACTTGGAGAGAGGTCCGCCAACTATGGGCGAACCTCTCCCGCGTTGTGCTGAGAAAGTTAGCCAGGATTTACACCCCCGCGCGACCAGTTTTGTATCCCACACCACGGACCGTGAGAACGATCTCGGGGTTCTCCGGATCACGCTCAATCTTGGACCGCAGGCGCTGCACGTGCACGTTCACCAAACGCGTGTCCGAGGCATTGCGGTAGCCCCAGACAGACTCAAGCAGCTCCTCGCGTGTGTGCACTTGGTGCGGTTTGCGGGCAAGTTCCACCAGCAGGTCAAACTCGAGCGGCGTGAGGCTAATCTCCTCAGAGCCGCGGGTGACAATGTGCTGGGGCACATCAATGCTCAGGTCACCGATCTCCAGGATCTCGCTCGGCTCGTCCGCGGAATGGCGCAGGCGGGCACGAATACGGGCGATGAGTTCGCGTGGTTTAAAAGGTTTGGTGATGTAATCGTCCGCCCCGGATTCCAAGCCCAGCACCACATCAACGGTGTCCGTCTTAGCGGTGAGCATGACAATCGGCACATTGGATTCTTTGCGGATTTCCTTGCAAATGTCCACGCCGCTCATACCGGGCAGCATGAGGTCCAGCAGGACGAGGTCTGGGTTCTGGCTGCGGAATTCCGGTACTGCCTTCAGTCCATCTAACACGGGGACTGCTTCGAACCCTTCGGCTTCCAGCACAATGGTCAGCATCTCAGAAATAGCGGGGTCGTCATCGACCACAAGAATCTTGGGCGTCACCTTCGCTCCTTACAACAGTGAACCGTGGGGGCTGGGGATAATGCGTTATCGCAGTTCCTTGACAGTTTGAATGATAGGCGTTGTTTCGCTTGCACGAATCCACCGCCCCTCCCAGCCCGTGTCCGCCAGGTCCACATACGCTGCAAAAGTTGCGTCCTGGAGGGTGGTGTCACGCTCATATGCATCCCGGGTACGGGAGGCGTCAAGGCTTTCGCGTTTCGCGGCACGCTCGCGCGCGGTCTCGGGCGCCGTGTCCAGGAGAACCTGCAGGCCTGGCCGTGGCAAACCCAACTTTTCAAATTCCAGGTCCGCCACCCACGCTCGGTCCGCCACGTTGCTCGTGCGCGCAGATGTGTACGCCGCGTTCGAGGCCACATAACGGTCAAGCAGAAGCACATCGCTTGACGACGCGGCCCACTGCCTCAGCTCCTCCCCCGCCCCGGCGCGGTCTAACGCGAACATCACAGCCATGCCGTGGGCGGAGTCCACTAGGTCACCCATCTTGCCGTGGAGAGCTTCTGCGGCAATCTGCGCATGGATGGATTCGCGATATCGCGGGAAGGACATGGTGGCCACGCTGTTAATGCCGTCCACCTGCGCAATCTCACGGATGAGTGCTTGGACCAGCGTGTTCTTGCCGGCACCGTCGATGCCTTCGAGTGCCACTATCAATTGGTTCCCCTTCCTAGTGAGCTGTCGGTTGACCTAGCAGGCGATCTATTAGTGAGTTGTCAAAAGACAGCTCCCTAGTAGCGGTAATGTTCCGGCTTGTACGGTCCGGCAACGTCGACGCCGATGTATTCTGCCTGTTCCTTGGACAGTTCGGTGAGGCTGCCACCGAGGGCTTCCACGTGGATGCGCGCGACCTTCTCGTCGAGGATCTTGGGCAGACGGTACACCTGATTGTCGTACTTGTCGCCGTTGGCGAACAGTTCGATCTGCGCGATGGTCTGGTCCGCAAAGGAGTTGGACATGACAAAGGATGGGTGGCCGGTGGCGTTGCCCAGGTTGAGCAGACGGCCTTCGGAGAGCACGATGATGGAGTTGCCACTCGGCAGCGTGAACAGGTCAACCTGTGGCTTGATGTTATCCCGAGTGACGTCCTCGCGGTGCAGGAGGGAGGCCATGTCAATCTCGTTGTCAAAGTGGCCGATGTTGCCCAGCACAGCGTGGTCCTTCATCCTGAGCATGTCGTCAAAGGTGATCACGCCCAGGTTGCCGGTGGCGGTGATGACAATGTCCGCATCCGCAATCGCGTCGTCGACAGTAACCACTTTGAAACCATCCATGAGTGCCTGAAGCGCATTGATCGGATCAACCTCGGTGACAGACACGATGGCTCCCTGGCCGTCTAGTGCTTCAGCCACACCCTTACCCACGTCGCCGTAGCCACAGACGAGGGCCTTCTTACCTCCGATGAGCATGTCAGTGCCACGGTTGAGACCGTCGAGGACGGAGTGGCGGGTGCCGTAGCGGTTATCAAACTTGGACTTGGTCACCGCGTCGTTGACGTTCATCGCCGGGAATGGCAGAGTGCCCTCGTTGGCAAAATGGTAGAGGCGGTGGACACCAGTGGTGGTTTCCTCCGTCACACCTTTGACTGCTTCAGCGGTCAAAGACCACTTTTGGGGTTCAGCAGCCAGGGTTTCGCGCAGCATGTTGTAGAACGCCACCTGTTCATCTGAATCCGTGTCATCATTGCTCGGCACAGCGCCGGCGTTTTCAAATTCGGCGCCCTTGATTACGGCCATGGTGGCATCGCCGCCATCATCAAGAATCATGTTCGGCAGCACGCCCTCGCCCCAGCTGAAGATCTGGTTCATGCACCACCAGTACTCGTCGAGGGTCTCACCTTTCCACGCGAAAACGGGAACGCCCTGGGGGTTCTCCGGGGTGCCGTTCTTGCCCACCACAATGGCAGCGGCAGCTGGGTCTTCGGTGGAGAAGATGTTGCAGGACGCCCAGCGGACCTCCGCACCCAGGGCTGTCAGCGTTTCAATGAGCACAGCAGTCTGCGTAGTCATGTGAATGGCACCGGCAATGCGTGCGCCAGCCAGTGGCTGTTCTTCAGCGTATTCGCGGCGCAGCTGCATCAGCCCGGGCATCTCATGTTCGGCCAGCTCGATCTGCTTGCGGCCAGACTCGTACAGGCTCAGATCAGCGACTTTGAAGTCGTCAGGGCGAAGCTGGGTCATATGGGCACTCTCCTCATTGGGCCTCATTGGGGGTTTGCTACCCCACGAGGATACGTGCCCGCTGGTTGTTCTAGGACAGTGCCTCGAGGAACTGGTCTACATCCTGCTCCGCATCGATGGATTCGAGGATGCTCACCGCAGCGCTGATAAGCTTCTCATCCAGCTCGACGGATGTGCCGCGTAGGAAGCTGTAAGAGCTTGCGATCTCGCCGGCGGAAAAGGGTGCGCCCGCCCAGATCGCCGCGATGGTGGCGGCGGCCTGACCGTTGAGGATCTCGTCTTCGGAGGCGGCGGCATCAACTGCCAGCAGGCACGCGTCGCGCACCGCTTCCGCGGTCTCGTCGGGTTCCAGCCCAGCGAGCTCATCAAGGAAGTCGACGTTGGCATCTTCGCTGAAGATATAAGTGTCCCAGGTGCTCATGTCTCATTTCTTAGTGCGTCATGCGCATTCTGTCCACAAAATGAGCTTTTTTACTTCTCGACGTCTCCCCTCCCACCCCTCTTTTCCCTTCAGGGGTGGCGCAATCGCTCATTGCCTTGGTAACTTGTTATCAAGTTGTTACGGGCAGCCATTTTCTAAGCAGATGAGGAGACCCCCGGCATGGAACTGACCGGTCGCAGATTCGCCGCTTTTATGGCCCTTGGTTTGGGCTTGGCGGTGGTACTCGGCCTGGTTGTATGGAAGCTGCCGGATACGGGCGTGAGTTTGGCCTCCGATAAATCGGACTATGCCGGCCACCCCATTACTGCTGCAGACGCGACGAATGAACATCGCACGGCGCAGACGGAGAAGACAACGCCGCGCACCGAGCAGCACACGAGTAGCCGCCGTAAAGGCTCCACCACCCGGGCTGCGTCGCCGAAGTGGGATTCAGGTTCCACGCGTGATCCGCTTGCCCCGCACAACGCCAAGCTTGATGGCACCGCTGGCCAGGCAACGCGCGAACAGGCGCAGGATTTGTACCGCCCGCGAAACGCCACACCGAAGGCCCGTCCGCGCCCGAGCTACAGCGAGCGGAACGATTCCCCATCAGCGCGGGCAACACATAAACCTACACATAAACCCACCCCGTCGGTTGTGGAGAGCGCCCCGTCTGAGCCGGTGCCAGACACTACGCCCCCTACTGCTGGGGATATCCCGGCAGATGGCACACCGACTCCGGGCACCAGCACTACCGACAAACCCACGACCCCGACGGAAAACCAGTCGGGTGAGGGCCAGAACACGGGAACCACCACTGCGCACCACACCCCCAATACGGGGGAGGCAGAAGATGCCCCCGTATCGGACCCGAAGGCGCGCCCGGAGGATCCTTTCTCCGCCTCCACCCGGGAGGCGGAGGCACCGAGTTTAACCCCGGATAATTCCTAGGACTTCGCTCACAATCGCGTCAACCTCTTCTGGGGTCTCCGCTTCCACGTTGAGGCGCAGCAACGGTTCAGTATTAGACGCGCGCACGTTGAACCAGGTCTTGGTGTTGGTCAGCGAAACGGTGACACCATCAAGGCGGTCCACGTCCTCCGTACGGTCAGCGAAGGCCTCCACCACCGCCTCCATCGCAGCCTGCTGGTCAGCGACTTCAGAGTTGATCTCACCGGAGGCTGCGTAGCGGTTGTACTGGGCCATGAGCTCGCTCAGTGGCTTGTCCTGTTCCGCGAGTGCAGCCAGGACGTGAAGTGCGGCGACCATGCCAGAGTCCGCATTGAAGAATTCGGCGAAGTAGTAGTGAGCGGAGTGCTCACCACCGAACAAGGCGCCCTTATCCGCCATCTGTGCCTTGATGTAGGAGTGGCCCACGCGGGTGCGTACCGGCACACCACCTTTGGCTTCCACGAGCTCCGGCACAGCTCGAGAGGTGATCGCGTTGTAAATGATCGTGGCGCCCGGTGCCTGCTCCAGGGTGCGCTCCGCCACCAACGCGGTAATCGCCGACGGGGACACCGGGTCGCCCTTCTCATCGACGACGAAGCAGCGGTCCGCGTCCCCATCAAAAGCCAGGCCAATATCAGCCTTTTGCTTGACCACAAACTCCTGCAGGTCCACCAAATTCTTCGGGTCCAGCGGATTGGCTTCGTGGTTGGGGAAGGTGCCATCCAATTCGAAGTAGAGCGGGCGCACGTCCATGTCATCCAACACGGCTGGCACGGTGTGGCCGGCCATGCCGTTGGCAGCGTCCACAGCGATGACGAGGCTTCGGTCTGTGTTCACGGGCACCAGCTTGCGCAGGAAGGTGGCGTAGTCCGCCAACACGTCGCGCTTCTCGGTGTGGCCGTGGGGGCCGGTATAAGTAGGCACGCCGCGGATAAGCATCTGCGTGATTTCAGCGAGACCTGAATCTTGCGAGACCGGCGTGGCGCCCGCGCGGCAAAGTTTGATGCCGTTGTACTGCGCCGGGTTGTGGGAGGCGGTGAACATCGCTCCCGCACAGCCGATCGTGCCAGCGGCGAAGTAGAGCTCATCCGTGGAGGTCAACCCCAAGTCCAACACCTTGAGGCCCTGGCTCATCACACCCTGACCAAAAGCTGCGGACAGGGCCGGAGAAGACGGACGCATGTCATAGCCGACGGCGACAGTGGTCTCCCCTTCTTCGCGCAGAATGGAGGCAAAGGCGGCACCGGCATCGAACACAAAGGCCTCATCCAACACCGCATTCGGGTGTGGCTCCACGATGCCGCGGACGTCATAGGCTTTCACCGCCGACTCCACAACAGCGCGGTCACGAGTGCGGGGTGAAGGATTCTGGTTTGGCTGATTCATGCCCACCGATCCTAGACGATCACCCTAGCCAACCAACACAGGCACCGCTGAAAAACAGCCGCCGAATCAGTCCTCTCGCGAGTGATCTACCTGCTGCTTCTCCGGGTCCGGCACGATACTCAAGTGCGCACGGCGTGCTGCCTTGTGCTCTGCCAGATGCTGCCCCACCCGCTTCGTGCGATAGACGGGATGATTGGAAGTCTGTGGGTTGGTGACATCCTGGTTCGCATCAAACTCAATAGGGTCCTGGGTGGTGTCCACCAAACCCGTGGTCACACGTCCTGCCTCACGCACGGCCTCGGCAAGAGCGGTCAGCTCCTCATCGTCAGAAAGCTCAATCGTGTCAATACGCACCATCTCCCACCCCACCGGAGCAGTGATGTGATCTGAGTGGCGGTTACACAGATCCCACGCGTGCGGGTCTGTGGTTGGGGCAAGGGGGCCAATAATCGCGGTTTTATCTGAGTACGCATAAACAAGCGTGGCGGTAGCTGGGCGGCCACATCCCGGACGGCAACAACGACGGAAGGTACTCACGGTCCACCAGTGTAGGCCTGCCCCACCAAATTTCCCCCCTCGCCACGCGGCGCGCCATGGTCCCGCCCCTACAGCGGCGGGCCTAAATTAAGCAATATGACCAACCCAGCCCCCTCCCCTGGCAGCGGACCAATGCACCTGCCACCGCGAGGTGACCGCCACGGCCGTGGCACACGGGGCCCGCTTCTGCCGGTAGCTGTGCCACGTTACCGCACCCGCTCCATGACCTTCGACCAAGCGGTGCTGGAAGCCTACGCGCCACTACAAAACGCCTATTATGACCAGCTTGCCGGCGTTGACTTAGCGGTGGACACCATTCCGCGCATGCGTTTGCGCGCCGATATGACGGTCCTGCCCGAGGAAGTCTTCGCCGATGGCCCGGTGCCATTAGGTCGCGTGCTCCAAGCAGGTGTTGACCGGGCGGGCCGCCCCACGCGCGCCCGCATTGTCATCTTCCGCATGCCAGTGGAGCAACGCACCAACACCACAGTTGAGCGCCATGAGCTCCTCACCATCATCCTCACCGCGCTCGTAGCTCACTACCTAAATGTGGACCCGCAGGATATTGACCCGAATTTTCACTGGTAAGTCGCCTCGGTCACGAAAAAGAAAAACCCGGCCATGGCCGGGTCCAATGAGTGCAAGTTCTAGCCAATCTGGCGACGCAGACGACGGCGCTCGCGGTCGGAGAGACCGCCCCAAATTCCAAAACGCTCGTCGTGCTCGAGTGCATACTCGAGGCACTCATCGCGGACAGCGCATGCCTGGCAGATGCGCTTCGCTTCGCGGGTGGAGCCCCCCTTCTCAGGGAAGAAGGCCTCCGGGTCTGTCTGCGCGCATAGCGCTTGATCCTGCCACTCCTGCTCGACGGTGCCAAAGAGTTCGTCGAGGGTCATTCCGCCCGCGGCTGCGCCGCGGAGAATGGCGTTGTCAGCCATATCTTCCACGCCATCCCCTTTCTATGTCGGTATTTCCTTGCCCTCCGCGCCCTGATGGCACTGACGGTAACCGTGGTTCGGTTTGTTACACCTTTGTTATTAGAACCCGTGGCCCTAAATAGCGTCAACACAGATGTTGCAAAATGAAGTGTTTTCCACGGTAATTTTGACTGACCCCCTTGTGAGGCGTCACATAAGTCACACCAGTCACAGCCATTTCCGCGCGGGGGTAACAGCCGGGGGTACTACATGTAGTAGGTACCCAAAGTTAAGGCAACTAATCCGCTGGTCCGCGGCGTATTCCTAGGCATCCGGGGAGAAACGCACCCCCAGATCAGGAATGCTCACACCCGGCCAAATACGCATGCCCCCCTGCAGTTCACATCGCGCACCGATGCTCACGCCGTCACCGATAACGCAGTCTTGGATACGGGCATTCGCACCAATCGTGGCCCCCGCGGCGATGATGGAATCCCGGATCACCGCACCCGGCTCCACCGTGACGCCATCGAAGATCACACAGTCATCCAAACGGCAGCCCGCACCGATCGTGGTCCCCCGACCAATAGAGGTTCCGCCAACAAGGATGGCACCACTAGCAATGCCGGCGGAATCGTCGACAAGCGCTTCTCCCGCGCGACCTTCCAGCAACGGCGAGGGCGCGATGCCACGGACGAGGTCCGAGGAGCCTTGCACGAAATCACTCGGGCGCCCCATGTCACGCCAATAAGACATATCCACGTGCCCCCACACGCGCGCGCCGGACTTGAGCAGGCCGGGGAACGTCTCACGCTCAACAGAAACCACGCGGCCAGCCGGGATCTGGCGGATAACATCACGCTGGAAGACATAGCAGCCGGCGTTGATCTGATCCGTCGGCGGCGCCTCTGTCTTCTCCAGGAAGGCCTGCACGCGCCCTTGAGCATCCGTGGGCACGGAACCGAACTGGCTCGGGTCTGGCACGCGCACCAAATGGAGGGTGACATCAGCCTCGTGCTCAGCATGCGTTGCCAGCACAGCATTCAGATCCGCGCCGGAAAGCACATCGCCGTTGAAAATCATGGCCGTTTCATGGCGCAAGAAAGGCTCCACATTGCGGATCCCGCCGCCGGTGCCCAGCGCTTCTTCCTCAACGACATAATCGATTTCCAGCCCGAACTCGGAGCCGTCACCGAAGTACTCCTCAAACACCTCTGCTTTGTACGAGGTGCCCATGACTACGTGCTGGATCCCTGCCGCCTTGATGCGGGCCAGCAAGTGCGCCAGAAACGGGTAGCCCGCCGTAGGCAGCATCGGCTTTGGTGTGTTCACCGTCAGTGGGCGCAGCCGAGTACCCTGGCCACCCACCAGAACAACGGCGTCCACCTGCGACGGATCAATGCTGTATGCCATTTGGCAGGGTCTCCTTAAAAAAGTTTATGGTTTCTCAGATAAATTTAGCCTGCCGCGCACGCAATCCGGATATTGACAGGGCCGTGTCATTCACTACGTCCAAGCAGACGCATCAACAACGCGCGGCCCTTCAACCCCGCCCACAGCGCAGCACGGACAGGAGCTTGCCACCAGTATGGGAGCCGATCCGCCTGGAAGCGATAGGCGGAATCGTGGTGCGCAGGCACAGTGACAGCGGAGTACTTCTTGGCTGAATGCCCCTGGTCATGCGCAATGATGGCTTCCGGGGTGAAAATGTTCTGCCACCCGGCGCGCGTCAGCCGATCACCGAAGTCAATATCTTCGAAGTACATGAAGTAGCGCTCGTCGAAGCCACCGATCGCATCAAAAGCATCCCAGCGCACCAGCAAGCAGGAGCCAGAGAGCCAACCTGCTTGTCTGCGTCTACTGAGGTCCTCCCCCGCCTTATACGCCTTGGAGAACGGGTTGCCCGGCCAGAACGGATAGAGCACGGCGTGGCCTATTCCAGTGAGCAACGTGGGCACTTCGCGGGCGGAAGGGTACGCGGAACCGTCAGCCTCCTCGATGCGTGGCCCCACTGCCCCGGCGCGTGGGTTGGTCTTTGCACATTCGATGAGCCGGTCGATGGACCCGGGTGTGAACTCCACATCCGGGTTGACTACAAGGAAGTAGTCGGTGTTGATCTCACCTGTGGCGCGCTGCTGCGCCAGGGCCCGTGCAGCCGCGTTGATCGCCGGACCGTAGCCGATGTTGCCGCCGGTAGGCAGGTAAGTCACGTTTTCCTGTTGCTGTGCCAACTGTTGGGCCACGCCGTCGGTCGAACCATTGTCCGCGCACACAAGCACGGTGAGGCCCTGCGTTGCCGCACCCAAGGATTTCGCGAGCGCCGGCAGGTGCCGGCCCGGGTTGTATGTCACCGTGACTACAGCCAACGGTGCTGGAGGCTTCGTCCCACTCGGAGTATTCACAGTGCGGAAGTGTAGAGCATTGCAACACGGAAATGGGCTGTGATTGCCGTATACTCCTAACCTGATTTCAACCCACCAGCACCACGACATTGAGGGCGGCGTTCTGTGAGCGATAAGTACAGGCCTGTGCGCGACATTCAACCTGCGCCGTCGCGCGTGAAAGACTTGTCTCAGGTCGGCCACCCGCTTCTCAAGAGCGCGCTGGCTGCAGTCGCCGTACTCATCCTCGCGGTCACGGGCATGGGCTACTACTCGGTGGGATCCTTGGGCTCCAACCTTGCCGGCGCGGATCTGGAACTCGGTGGTAAAGACGGAAACAAGAATGATTTCAAGGGCTCCGATGGCGCCGTAGACATTTTGCTTGTCGGCTCAGATTCCCGCACGGATGCCCAAGGCAACCCGCTGAGCCAGGCAGAACTCGCACGCCTCAACGCGGGTGAAGCCGATGGTGAGTTAAACACCGACACGATCATCATGGTGCGCGTTCCTAATGACGGCTCGCGCGCCACCGCCGTCTCCATCCCCCGCGACACCTACGTACATGACGACACCTTTGGAAATACCAAGATCAACGGTGTGTACGGGGAACACGCCCTGCAGAAGCGTGAGCAGCTGCTCAACGAGGGTCTGGAGGGCCGCGAACTCGAAGAGAAGGTCGCACAGGCAGGCCAACAAGGTCTGATCAACGCCGTGGCCGACCTCACGGGAGTGGAAGTGGACCACTACGCCGAGGTCGGCCTGCTCGGCTTCGTCCTACTGACAGATGCTGTTGGTGGTGTAGAAGTCTGCCTGAACGAGGCCGTGAACGAGCCACTGTCCGGCGCGAACTTCCCCGCTGGCCGTTCCACCCTGGACGGTGCGCAGGCGTTGGCTTTCGTGCGTCAGCGCCATGACCTACCCCGCGGCGACTTGGACCGCATCGTCCGCCAGCAAGTCTTCATGGCGTCGCTGGTGAATGAGATCATCTCTGCCGGCACCCTGTCTAACCCGAACAAGCTGCGTGAATTGTCCACCGCGGTGGAACGTTCCGTGACCGTGGATAAGGGCTGGGACATCATGTCCATGGCCACCCAAATGTCCGATCTGGCCGCCGGTAACGTGACCTTCCAAACCATTCCGGTGACCTCCATCGACGGCGTGGGTGATTACGGCGAGTCCATCGTCACCGTCGACGTCAACCAGGTTCACGCCTACATGGAAACCCTCTCGCGCGAGCAAGGCCAGGACAACAACTCCTCCGACGATTCCAAGAAACCTGAAAAGGCTGAGGACACAAAACCAATCCAGGCTCCCGCTGCGTTGGCCGGCACGACGGTTGACGTGCTCAATGCAGGTGGCACAACAGGCCTGGCTGCCGGAGTCGGCGCATACGTGCGGGAACATGGCATCACGGTGGATAACGTGACCAACGCGATGCCAGGGGTGTACTTCCAATCCCAGGTTGTAGCCGCCAGCGCGAGCGATCCAGCAGCGATTGAGCTGGCGCGCATGCTCGGTGGCCTGCCCATCACCGTGAATGAAAGCCTGGACAGCGCCTCCCTCATCGTGGTCACCGCTGATGACTACGCCGGCCCGTCCGCCGATGCGGCTGACCTACCGCAACCCTCGTCGTCGCAGTCCAACACCGTGGGCACACCAGGTGAGGATTTCGGTGAGGCTGAGGTCGCCCCCGGGTTCAATGCAGGTGGCTCGGGCCCGCGCTGCGTGAACTAAAGCCCTACTATGGGGGCGCATGAGCATGCTCACCCCCCTCCTGGCAACCGACCCCGCCGCCCCACGCCTCACCGTCTACGACGAAACAGCAGGCACGCGCATGGAGTTTTCCGCAGTCACGTTAGATAACTGGGCCAACAAGATTGCCAACATGCTTATCGACGAATTCGATAACCCCCACACCATCCTCCTCGACCTGCCCGTCTCCTGGCAGGCAGCCGTCCTCCCCATCGGAATTACCACCGCCGGACTGAACGCCACCGTAGACACAGCACAGAACATCACGCCCACCTCGGAGCCCCGCCTGGTGTTCACCACCACCTCACGCGCAGAGCTCTGGGTCGATGCGGGTGTTACTGATGTCGCCGTAGTGTCTGATGACCCCTTCGGCCGCGGCGTCGTTGAATCCGGCGGCCAGCTGCCTTTTGGCACCGTTGATTTCGGTCCCACAGTGCGCTTCTACGGCGACCAGTACTACGGCGACACCCCCGACCTTGCACAGTGGCGCAACCCAGAGATCGCCGATACCCCTGAGCGCTTTCTCATCCCAGGCTGGCGCGACAGCGAGGAATTTGACCGACGCATTCTCGCCCCACTTGCCGCCGACGGCTCCGTCGTCGTGGTCACCGGCATGGCATCTGCCGAACGCCTCGCCCACATCGCAGAGACCGAGAAAGTCACCCGCCAACTGGCCTAAACCATCGGCGCGAACTCTGCTACCGGTCTAACCAGTGCAGCAACCGCCGCCACGCCACCCGCGCCGCCGAATGCGGCACAGCAATCACTTCACGCGAGTAGTTCTTCACCCGTGATTCCCGCGGGGTCGGCGCCGCCACCACCTCAACAGGAATACCCAGGTGCAAGGCCCAAATCCGCGTGCGTCCCACATGAAAGCCATTGGTCACAACCGTCAGCTTTTCTGCTTCCGGCAACAGCGCGCGGGAACGCTCCAAGTTCTCATTCGTGGATGTTGCCCACGGCTCCTCAATAATGTCCGCCGAGTCCACACCCCGCTCCACGAGCCACCGCGCCATCACCGCGGACTCCCCCTTGCCCGTCACCACAACAGTGCGTGGCCGCGTAGCCCGGTACAGATCAAGGCCCGCTTGCAGGCGCGCCTCAAGCATTAACGACGGCTCCCCGTCCTTCACCCGCGCACCCAAAATCACCAGAGGGTGTGGCACTTACTCACCAAGCAAACGCTTCCGCAGAGCTTCATCCTTGCGCTCCACCTCAGCAGCCATATTCGACTGGTAATCCACCATCTTCTGACGCATCTGTGCATCAGTCGTGCCTAGGATTCGCGCCGCGAGCAAACCTGCATTTTTCGCACCACCGATAGACACCGTGGCCACCGGGACACCACCCGGCATCTGCACGATGGACAGCAACGAATCCAGACCATCCAGATCAGCCAGCGCACGCGGAATGCCAATCACCGGCAGAGGCGTCGCCGCAGCGACCATGCCCGGCAAGTGCGCAGCACCGCCAGCACACGCGATGATCACCCCAAGACCACGCTCATGCGCACTTTTCGCGTACGCCAACATTTTCTCCGGTGTGCGGTGCGCGGACACAACCCCCACCTCGAAGCGGATGCCAAACTCGGCGAGAACTTCCGCCGCCGGGGCGACAGTGTCCCAGTCCGAATCCGACCCCATGATGATTCCCACCTGCGGTTGCATAACTATCCTCTCGAGCTTCCTTAGTTCCCAATGCTGTTTGCAGTACCGTTCACAATGATGCCTGCCGCCGCCTTCGCACGCGAAAGCACTGTATCCAAATCAGCACCAGCAACGTTGACGTGGCCCATCTTCCGGCCTGGGCGATACCCCTTGCCGTAGAGGTGAACCTTCGCATCCGGGAACAGACGCATGACCTCCATCACGCGATCTTCCATCGGCTGCGCTGGCTCCTCAGCCGCACCCAGGGTGTTCACCATGACGGTGTAGGCAGCTGTGGTGTCCACCGAGCCCAACGGCCAATCCAAAACAGCCCGCAAATGCTGCTCGAACTGGCTGGTCAAACATCCGTCCTGCGTCCAGTGGCCGGTGTTATGTGGGCGCATGGCCAGCTCATTCACCGTGACAGTCGGTTCACCAGAAGAATCCGTGTGTGCGAAGAGCTCCACGGCAAGCACACCAGTGACGTCCAGCTCGGAGGCAATCTTGGTGGCCAGTTCCTGGCAGTACGCAGCCTGCTGGGGTGTCATATTCGGGGCTGGGGCGATCGCTTCAACGCAAATGCCATCGCGTTGACGTGATTCCACAACTGGCCACGCCTTGATCTCACCGGAAGGCGTGCGCGCAACCATGGCCGAGAGTTCACGGTCGAAGTTGATCTTCCGCTCGGCGTAGAGCGGTGTGTCCTTGTCCAGCAGATCACTGACCAGGGTGCGCGCGTCCTGTTCTGTCTTGGGGAACCACACGCCGTGGCCGTCATAGCCACCGCGGGTTGCCTTCAGGCACATTGCGCCATCCACCGAGGCAAAGAACTTAGCAGCTTCATCAGCGCTTTCGATCGGAGCAAACTCCGGCACCGGGGCGCCGATCTCTTTCATCTTGCGACGCTGCTCCAATTTATCCTGCGCGAAAATCAAGGCTTGCGGCTGCGGCTGCACGCTCACGCCCTCAGCAATGAGCTGGTCCAGGAACTCATTGGGTACGTGCTCGTGGTCGAAGGTTGCGGCAGCAGCGCCGGCGCACACGTGCTTAACGTCATCGAGGTTTTTGTAGTCGCCGATTTCTACATCGCCGAAGACCTGAGCAGCAGACGAGTCCGGCGCACCAGCCAGCACGCGGGGTGCGAGTCCTAGCTCGATAGCCTCGGTGTGCATCATGCGCGCAAGTTGGCCATCGCCAATCACGGCAAGAACAGGCATGCCCTGCGGATCGCGGGTGGCATCTGACTTCGGATTCGAATTCGCATTGCTCACGAGTGCCCACTCTACTGAGCAATGCCATTGCACTGCCGGACGACGTCACCAAATGATCCAAGCGTGCCTTTTTCCTGGGGCATATCGCGCCAGAGCATGCGGACAAATATGTCCGGTCGTTGTCGTTTAGGCTCGGAGAACAGGAGGTTTGGAGGGACAGAATGCGGACGCACAGTGTGTCCGCATATTTAGTGCTTTTCGACGCAGCTTATCGTGAGCGAGGTGCGGGAGTTGGACAGCGGTGTCCGCATCGTCTGGAGCTACATGTGTTGCAGGAATGTGGTGCAGGGATGTTTTACAGGAATGTTTTGCAAGGAGCTGGCGAGGCTGAGTCAGTCTGGGGTCTCTTCGTGGGGTCCGCGCTACCATCGGGGTCATGACTTCTTTGGGCCGCCACACAATTTTCCAAAACTCACTCATGTCAGCGCTGCTCGATGGGATTTATGACGGGGAGATGACCATCGGCGAGATTCTGTCTAAAGGCAATTTCGGCCTGGGTACTTTTGACGGACTCGACGGAGAGATGATCGTCCTCGACGGCACGTGCTATCAACTCCGGAGTGATGGCTCTGCAACTATCGCAGACTTGGACCAAAGAAGTCCGTTTGCGCAGGTGACGAATTTTGTACCGAAGATCGTCGTTAATGCTCCTCATGGCATGAAGCGCAAGGAGCTCTCGGCCTTCATTGATGGGGTGGAGCCTTCGGGCAACTACTTCCACGCGGTGCGAATCCGTGGGACGTTTTCCAACGTGGTTACGCGCACGGTGACGAAGCAGTCTAAGCCATACCCACCCATGCGCGATGCGGTAGGCGATGACCAGGAGATCACCTTTGACAATGCGCGCGGCATTATCGGCGGGTTCCGCACACCGAAGTACGCGAAAGGCATCGGTGTGCCTGGCTGCCACGTCCACTTCATCAATGAGGAGCGCACGTCGGGCGGACACGTACTTGATTACACCGTGGATGATGCCGTAATTGAGCTCTGCCCCGGCACCGACATGGAACTACACCTTCCACTCACCGCCGACTTCGCGGCGGGCAACCTTTCCCCCGATGACATTGATGAGCAGATTCACACGACAGAAGTGAAGGGCTGAATCCTGCTCAATTAGGGGAGTTGGCGGCGTATAAGCTCTTCCACTCGCTTGGCACGGCCCACGTTCGGGAAATACACCGGCTGGGTGTAGCCGAACACCCCGATATTCATTCCGCCACGGTGTCGCCGAGCATCGCGGATTTGCACGAGCGGGATCGAATCGACTGACCGGTTGTTTATCACTACGACGCGCTTATTGGTCACCAGAAAGCGCCGCTTGCGCAGACGAATTACCGGGAGCAGAAATCGCCACGCCACCAGGGCTCCCCAGACGAACACATAGAAGTTGCGTTCGTCCGCGCCGATGCGGTTGACGTCCATCCACCCGATGAGCATCCAGGACAGTGCGGTTATGATGATCAGCTCTAAAAACGGCAACATCAAAGTGCGCACTGGCGGCACCATGTCCGCTAACACGACTTCTCCCCTACCGAGTCTGATCTTTGTCACAGCCCACAGGTTAATCGGTGGGGCGCAAATGAGTCACGTCGCCGGTCGAGTAACTCGTTCCGTCGACCACGACTTCACCGTGTTCATCCACATCATCCACGACCCCCACAACGCTTCCAGTGTGTGTATCCAGGCGGACACGCTGGCCGATGGTGGCGGAGACGGCGCGGTAATCGTCGATAAGCATTGTGTCTTGGTCGCGCCACTGCGTGAGCCGTTTGCCCAACGCACGGAGCAGGTCGATGGTGAATTCGTCCCAATCGATCTGGATGCCTTGGATGTTGAGGGAGGTGGACCAGTCCGTGGGCAAGCAATCTTCTTGCCATTCGATGTTGACGCCGAGTCCGACGACCAACATGGGGGCACCGTCGCGCATATCGATCTCCCCCAGGATGCCCACAAATTTCTTGGCGTTCAGCAGCACATCATTCGGCCATTTCAGACGCGCTGCGGGCACGACGTCCACGACTGCCAGGCCCGCGGCGAGGGAGACCAGGCCGAGGTCATCCGTGTGTGGCAGATCGATGGCCACGCTCATGAGTAAGTTCGCCCCCGCTGGGGCCTCCCACACGCGACCGAGCCGGCCCTTACCGCTCGTTTGCTGGTCCGCGATGAGCACCACCCCTGGCGCGCCCGTAGCTAACAGCTCGGTATTGGTCGACTCTGATACTTCCACGTGTCGGACCTCCGACCAGTACTCCGCAACTGCCGCCTGAATCCGCGCCACATCCTGAACAGTCATGCGCCTTAGCGTAGACGCAGCCCCGCTACGGACTGTTGTTTTATATTTGACCACAAGCTTAAAATAAACCGATCTGTCTATCCTTGCAGACCATTGTGAATCTAATTATGGCCAATAAATCAGCAGTACACATAGCCTACATTTCACACATTCAAACTCAGCTAGACAGAAGGGTCTACTTCTATGACTGATCTACCACTGCTCACACTTACTGATAAAGACCGTGAAAATCTTGACCGCTTAGCCCAGTTCCCACTCCTGGATGCGATCAACGGGCGCCGCTCACGCCGTTTCCCTCTTGGTGGCCACGTGCCAGCCGGCCCGCTGGCGTACAAGAGCAAGCATGACACCCAGCCGTTGAGCGATCTGGAACGCGCGATCGTCCTAGCCACCGTCGCCGGCGTGACAGGCTGGCATCACAGCATCACGCATCACCCCGGCTATGCACCGAAGCTGCCTGATTACTCCGGCAGTGCCTCTGGCCGCACCTTCCCGTCTGCGGCTGGCTTCCACATTGCGGACTTCTTCTTCACCGATGATTCCGGCACTTACGCCCTATCCACGCGCGATGCCGCACCAGAAGTTCCTTTCAACGAGAACGAAGGATTCACGGAGGCTCGCCTCAATTCGGTGCTGCGCAAAGTGCGCAAGCTTAGCGACGATCGCCTGTGGATCCCCCGCGAAGAGCCCTACCTTGAAGGCCACAACACGTGGATTGCCAACTACCCCGGTTCCCTCCTCATCGCACCGGTCTCCGACCTTGCACAGCACACCTTGGCTAACCTGGCCTTCTTCACCCGCAACAGGTACGTGATCTACGACGACATCAATGGCCGCGAGATCCCCGGCATCAAAGAGTTCAGCGACATCGCACGCGTCAACGAACCGCTGCCGCTGTCTTTCCTCGAGCAGTACTCGCAAACTGAGGCCACCGCAGAACTGATGTCCTCCACCCTGCTGGGTCACCTTGTTCTTGGCGCGCTCGGCCTGGGCGGGTGGAGCTTCGACGGTATCGACCGCCTTACGTTCCTCGGGGGCTCTGGGCGTGATGACGTCCCTGGTCTTGGCTTTGACATCCAAGAAGACGACCGTTGGTCCTTGCCCAACGCCACCGGCAAGAAGGGGATCTTTGAAACCTACGCCCCGCCGTACTACGACTCCATGGCCGACGCCGTGGATGCCTTCTTTGAGCGCAAGTACGGCCCCGGTGGCCCCTTCCACCCCGACACCCCCGGCCCCTGGACAGAAAGCCGTGCCATTCGCTCCCAAGCAGCTAAGCCCGATGAGCGCTTCACCGATCTGATGAAGCTGCAGGCCACCTACATCTGGGAAACGTTTGGCAAATTCCCCGGCACGATCCCCACCGTCTGGATCATGAACTACCTCCAAGCGCAGCACCTGGACACCGACTACTACGACGAGATTTTCTCCCCCGGCGCATACCTATCCACCCACGCTGAGCACCAGAAACATTGGCACTAGGGCACCACCGAAATGGTTGATTTACCCCCGATAAGGCTCCGCCGTAACTACACTTCTGCGAGCCACTCCGCCATTTGAATAGCGGAGTTCCGGGCGTGGTATACAACCATGCCTAGCTGGGTGTCGCGGGCAAACAGGGTCATAACCAAGTGCCCCACCGGCTTGTGTTCAACTTTGACAAGGGCCATGCACTCATCGTCTGGGCGGGCCACGGTCACGATTGCAGGTGGCGCAGAATCGTCGATATCCGGTTCGAGCAAGTTTGCCTGCGCTTCCGACACACCCAGCATGGATGCACTCAAGGCAGTAATTTCGGATGCCACGAGAGAATCCGGCAGGCCAAGTGAACACACGTGCAGGCCATCGCCGGTGCCCAACGCGATGGCGTACAAACCTGGAACGCTATGGCGCATCCGTGCCATTGACGGCAGGATCGCTGCCGCCAAGTCGTTGGTGGCAAAATCTTGGCCACGCACCCGACGGTGGCGGCCGATTTCAACCTTCCACTCGGGGTCATCCTGGTTAAAGTTAAAGTCTTGCAGTGAACTCATTGACATTCTTCCACTCGTTTCAGCGCAGCCTCAGTGATGTCCGCCACGTCAAACAAATTCCGTGGGTCGACCATTTGCACCGGTATATCCCCCTGTCCACGATCTTGCAGCAGCTGCTTAATCCTTGGTATCGGGTCCTCTTGACCAGGAGCCAGGAAATTAACACCGATGACAGTTCGGTGCAGCGCCTGCTTCTCTCCCAATAAGCCTACCCATTCTTGTATTTGGTCTTTGAGCAAATGCTCATATCCAAACAGCATAAGAACGATACCGGCTTCTGGGTTAAGCGCCGGGGTCCGCGAAGCATCAAAACGGTCTTGTCCGGCGGTGCCGTAAAGCGCCACGCGTTGACCGTTCATGCGTTCCCACACGCCCATTTCAATACCGACGGTTGTGGTTTCCTTACCACCGACAATGAAGTCATCCATGGTGGATGCCTTCACTTCAGAACTGATGGGCGTAGATGTTGAAAGAGCACGTACTGCGGTCGTTTTGCCAATTCCAACTGGACCAACGAATACGATCTCTGCATGCGAGTGGGCGCCGATGATCGCGTCCTCTGGCATGATCAACGTAGAGTCAACATCTTCCGGCGTGAGCTCCTCCGGCTTGCCGTGTCGCGGAGCATATCGCGCGTCGAAATTCATATCACTTCCTCCGATTCCTGCCAGGAATTTTTACACCATTATTGATGATGTTTCAACAGCTGGGTATTCTCATGGTGTCTTGTATTGTCACGCACCCGTCTGTCGGGATTGGAAAAACTCTCCAAGATCGACGATGATTGAGTGCATCATTATCACGAAAGGACCAAAATAATGACTCAGCAAGATAACCTTAACCGTTTCCTCGAGTCCCTCTCGACCGACCTGAACGGCTTCATCGGCGCATCCATCGTCGACTTGGATACCGGCATGTCCCTGGCTTCCGTTTCCAAGTACCCGGACTTTGATCTTGATGTCGCTGCCGCGTACAACTCCGAAATGGTCAAGTCCAAGTTCAAGACCATGGAGGCCCTTGGGATCAACGGCGGCCTTGAGGACATGTTGCTAACGCTGACCGATCAGCTACACCTGATCAAGATTCTGGACAACAACATGTTCGTGTACCTCGCAGTGAACTCCACTCAGTGCAACCTCGCTCTGATGCGTCGCGCTGTGAACCAGTACACGCGCGAGTTCAATCTGGCATGAAGGACTGAGGGAGGAGTATTCCCGTTAAATTACGGGACGCCAAAGGATCAAGCTTCACCGCAATCTCTTGATGAGGATGCGGTGGACGGTCCCACCTTGGACTCCGACCTCTTGGATGATAATTCAGCTGTCGCTCCCGACGACGTAGACTCCACGGGCATTATCGACGATGCCGCGGAGGACTACGAGACCTACATCGTCTACGAGGACGATGATGAGGACACGGCTGACTGGGAGACGGAAGATCCGGAAGAGTACGACACTTCCGTCGACAACTCAACTGCATATACCCACGAGGAGAATCCCGGATTCTTCACCTCGCTTGCACGCCTCTTTGGAGTTTCCAAAGATCACCGTTGAGCGAGAGCACTAGGAGCCGGGTTTCTCCTCGTTGCTTGTTTTTAAAGCTATTGAGGCTTCACTTTGGGCACGAAGCCAGAAACTATCAAAGTATCAAAAGCGATAAACTATCAAAGTATCAATTCGCTAGACTCCATTTCATGGAAGATCACACCCACCTCAACAATCCATTCCGCCCAACCTTCGGCGTGAGCCCGCTGATTTGGTCCGGAAGACAAACGGTTCTCCTCGACTTTGAAAAGGCCCTCCACAGCCAACCCGGTAATCCCGGTCGGTCCATCATCGTCTCCGGCTCCCGTGGAATTGGAAAGACAGTCCTGCTTAATGAGGTTGAGGATATAGCCCGGCGAAACGGCTGGATAGTGCTTCGCCTCTCTGCACGTGAGGGCATGGCACAGTTACTCACAGACTCTCTGATTCCCGAGGCCATTGAGGAATTGGAGCCGCAGCGCAAACACCACATCGAGCACATCTCCGTTGCTGGCGTGGGTTCCATCGGCTGGAACAGTGACGAGACGCAGATCGCTCCACGTCTGACCACTCGCCTCCGAGAACTCCTGTCTCTCTTGCAGGAAACTGGCGTGCTGATCACGATTGATGAGGTCCAGGATTGTAACCCCCAGGACCTCACCGAAATCGCTATCTCTTTCCAGGATCTCGTGCGTGATAATGAGCAGGTCGCCATCGCTATGGCAGGCTTGACCGTCGGGGTGAATGATCTGCTTAATCTGCCAGGCACCACATTTCTGCGCCGCGCCAAGCACTATGAACTCGGCCCCCTCACGATTACTGATGCCCACGCAAACCTCGTAGAAACCGCCACCGGATCAGGCAAAGAATTCAGCCAAGAAGCTGCTGACTATGCCGCGAACTTCACCCAGGGTTACCCCTACCTGGTTCAGCTCATTGGCTTTCTGTCGTGGGAAAACTCAGACGCCGAAATCACCCTCGACGCCGTGAAGGATGCGCGCCCAGAAGCCATTCGCATCTTAGGCACGAACGTTCACCAACCCTCCGTCCGCAGCGTCCCTCCGCGCCAGCGCGAATTCCTCAACGCCATGGCGGACCTCGAAACCGCATCAGCCAACGGCGAAATAGCCATCCGAGACATCGCTGACTCACTGGGCAGAAAGCTCAACGAGATCTCCGACTCACGCGCCAAACTCATCAACCGCGACCTCATTGCTTCCGCGGGCCACGGCAAACTCGAGTTCGCCCAGCCCTACCTCGGCGACTATTTGCGTATCGACGATCGCCCCATCCGCATCAACTAACCCCACGCTTCGCCGCATCGAGCACGAGCTCAGGCGATTCCTTCACCTTTCTCATGGGTGCGCTATCAGTGTCAGAACTAATCTTTCGAGAGTGTCCGTTTGTTTGTGTGCTGCTGGCGGGAACTGTAAAAACAGCACGAACCGCTCCCACGCATCACGCCACACTTTCACCGACTGCGGGTACTTCTGGCCAAGCTCAGAAGCCTCGAACGCATCCAAACTGGCGCACGGGCGGTGCCCTAGTTTGCGGCAGTGTAGATCGCACGCAGCGCGCTGGAGACGCGTTTGCGGTCCTGGTAGGACACCCACCGGTTCACCGCCCGAATCAAGTGCACGATACAGGTTTGCACCATCGAGTTAGGACAGGTTGC
>NZ_JRNG01000023.1:0-26728 GCF_000759055.1 Corynebacterium tuscaniense DNF00037
AGTAATGGATTTAAAGAATAGTGGCTCTTCCACTACGTCAGAATCCCGCACCCCCCTAAACCCCGCAGGATTTCCTTCCTTGTAGATCCCATTAGGCAAAGAACGCTAACAGGGAAACGGACCAGGATATGTCACAGCGGACAACTGCCTCCGCGTGTATGTTTGCGTTACTAAGGAAAGGTCTTTTATGTCCCCTAGGTTTCTCACTGTTGTTGCTTCCGCTGCTGTCATTGCGCTCCTTCTGACGGGCTGTAGCGGCGTGAGCATATTCGGTGAAGCTGAACAGCATGGTTCCGCTGATCAGCCTGCGGGAGCTGACTCTCCCTATGACACGGGCTCTTACAGTGCTGAGCCTCATCAAGGTTGGCCCGAAAACCTTTGGGAGCCTCTCGGCCCGGTGACGGAGCCAAACCTTGTTGCTGCGCACACTTTGTTGCCGTACGAGGTGGATGGGGCGTTTTCTCGTGGCCGCAACCCACTGCGCAGCGATTCTTTCGCAGATTTCAAGGCCACGATGCCTGATCAGGTGGCAGTTAAACTCGACCATTTGGAGTTGGAGTGGTTGGGCGGCTACACGCAGGAAGCGGTAGATCCGGTAGAGAACCGTGGTGCGAAAAATAGTGTGCACCGTTTTGAATCGCCGGAGGATGCGCAGGAAGCTTCCCACCTCATGCACGAGGCATATCTGGCGGACGGCGGGACTGACTATGTGGGTGGCGGGAATTACCCGTTGGAAAATGTGAACATCGCAGGCCATCCGGAGATTCTGGCAGTCAAGGATGAGCCCCAGCAGGAGCAGATAGCCATCGCCACCAAGGACGAATACCTGATGGTGGCTACAACTCACAACGCGAAGCTCGATGAGAACTCGGCTGTCATCCCTCATGACCCGGAAGCGATGGGTTGGATGGGCGGGTATGGGCGGGGGTTCGTCGATAAGCAAGGCGAGCTTATCGACGGCATGCGGTCCCACAAAACCTCCAAAGGCTACGGCTATACGAACGAGTGGCTCCCGCTGGACCCGGACGACATCTTGCGCTACGCCCTCATGCCACCCCAAGAAGGCCAAAGCGTGGGCACCACTCCTCTGCCGTTGAATGCCCGATTGACTGCGGGCAGGTTTGTTGACACGACGGCAGTGTTGAAGCTGTACGAATCCTCCGACATCGAAGCCGCCGGCGTCGCGGAAACAATTCTGCTGCGCGCATCCACCCCCGAGCAAGCTGAGCGTATCCAGGCCGGATTCACATCCATCGACGCTAAGCCTGGACACTTTGAAACATTGGAGCCCTACAATGACCCGCAGAACGTCCCCGGCACCAGCTGCTACTTCTCCCCACAAGCCCGAAGCACCTACTACTTCTGCTACCTGCGGCACGAGAACTACCTCGCCTACGCCTCCTACTTAGCGCACGACCCAGCCGCGTCCGAACCAGCAGCAGGCGAACAAAACGTGGACGGGAAAATGAAGTTATCCCAGATGGTCGCCGCCCAGTACCTCATCCTGCAAGAGGTGCCAACGAATTCTGGGGCATCATAACAAGTATGAAGCTTTACACGATTGGCTATTCAAAGAAGAGCGCGGAAGAGTTCTTCGACCTGCTGCGCGATAACAACGTGAAGCGCGTGGTGGACATCAGACGCCACAACACGAACCAGCTCGCCGGATTCACCAAACAAGACGACCTGGCATGGTTCCTCAAAGTAATCGCCGACATCGACTACGAACACGTGCTGGAACTCGCACCAAGTGAGGACCTCATGCACGCCTACCGGAAAGAGCACCTGCCTTTCGACGAGTTTGCGGACCAACTCCGTACACAATTCAAAGAACGCGAGATGCCACCGAAAACCACCTTCGACCGCGCGGCCTTACTGTGCTCGGAGGCCGACCCATCAACCTGCCACCGGCTCATCGCCGCCGAGTACCTGGCCGAAAAGTGGTCCGGGGTGGAAATCATTCACCTGTAAGGCCGCAACCCCCACCACCGGATTTCCAGCTAGGGTCGATGTCAGTCTCAGTTGTTCTTTTCCGCAAAGAGAGGGCAAGAAATGCATTCCATCGATTCCCACAAGTGCATCCTGACTATGTCCCCCGACCAGGAACCCCGCCTGCATATTGAAAACGGCGACCAAGTCACAGTCCAGACCATGGACTGCTTCTCCAACACCATCACGGATGAATCGCAGTTGTTCAGCACCGTCGGCTGGGACAAGGTCAACCCGGCCACCGGGCCCATTGCCATCAACGGCGCCAAACCTGGCGACACCCTCAAGGTAGAGATCCTCAGCATCGAGATCGGCGACCACGCCACCATGACCACCCACCCGGACTTCGGCGCACTGCCGGGCACGGTTGAGGAGCGCACCCGCATCATCCCCATCCGCGACGGCAAGGCCCACTTCTCCGAGGACATCGCCATTGAACTGCGCCCCATGATCGGCGTCATTGGCACCTCTCCCGCCACCGACTCCGTGCCCACCGGCGAGCCCCGCCAGCACGGCGGCAACATGGACACCAAGGAGATCGTCGCCGGCTCCACGCTCTACCTCCCCGTTGAGGTCGAAGGGGCAAACTTGAGTCTTGGCGACGTCCACGCCGTCATGGGCGACAGCGAAGTCGCCGTCTGCGGTGCCGAAATCGCAGCCGAGGTACGCATCCGCGTCACCGTGCTCGACGGCCGCCCACTACCCCTGCCCTTCCTCGACTCCGGCGACGCGGTCTACACAATCTCCTCCGAAATCGAGCTCATGGACGCCGTCAAGGAATCCACCCGCATGATGCGCGATTGGCTTTCCGACGTCTCCCCGCTCGACCCCACTGACTCCCTCATGCTCCTGTCGCTTACCGGCGACACCCAGATCAGCCAGATCGTCGACCCCCGCATGACCGCCCGCTTCCGCCTGCCGAAGACCATCCTCGAACAGTGCGGGGTGGAGCTGCCGTAACCAAAGGCCTCAACCCAGGGAAAGTGAATTCATTGGATAGAATCCAGAACTGTTAATCCAATGCGTTATTCCGCACCTGCCGAATTATGCATAACCCAATCTGCCTGATCGACTCCAACTTTTCGAGACAAGTCCCGGCGATCACCCGCAGTGCACTGTTCCGAATTCAACCTATACGTTCCGCGCACCTCGATTAACCGAACTCTTGCACACGCAAGAATCAAAGGGAAAACTAACCCAGTGTTTCGCTTAAATAACCGCGCGGACAACCTAAACCTGTGTGGTTATACGCTGGGACGATAAACGTACGCCCGCCCAGATAAATGCTTTGACAACAAATGCGGAAACTTACAAACCACCCGCCTAGGTTACCTGCGGCCGAAGGCATCCACTATCAAAACTGCTTAGGCTATGCTAAAGATATCGAAGATCACACATACGGAGATGAGCGTCTACTTTAGGAAAAGGCGAAACAAATGACTTCACCCCATCAACTCGAAAATCCAGTAGAGAAAGAACTGCAAGAGGCCCGCCGAAGCGTGGTTACCGATGGCTATCCGATGAGCATTGGTGAGCTTACCAACATGTATCGGGATGAAGAGCTAATCATCACACCGCAATTCCAGCGGCTTTTTAGGTGGGATGACAATCAGAAATCAAGATTGATTGAGAGCATTCTGGTAGGCATTCCACTTCCGTCAATATTCGTTGCCCAAGATAGTGATGGTCGTTGGGAACTGGTGGACGGCCTCCAGCGTGTGAGTACACTTCTGCAGCTTCAGGGCCTACTGCGCGATGAGGGATACGAGCAGTTAGTTTTGTCCCCGACAAAGTACCTACCTTCCCTAGGAGGGCTAACTTGGGATGGCGAAGCGAGCCTGACACCCACTCAGCGCCTCGATATCAAACGCGCGAAAATGGATGTCAAGATTGTGAAGCGTGAATCAGACCCGAAGACGAAGTTTGACTTGTTTCAGCGACTTAACTCGTTCGGCTCCCCTTTATCCTCACAGGAAATCAGAAATGCCTTATTAGTCGGAATATCAACTGACTTTGCAAATTGGTTGCAAAAACAAGCCGCCTATCCAGCATTTCAGGCAGTCACACAGTTATCTGATCGTGATCTAGAAAGGAAATACGATGAGGAACTCGTCCTGAGATTTCTTTTTCTGACCACACTCGCGGACGACGAGGCTAGTTCATTAGCTTCATTCCAGGAAGGGCTTGAGAATTTTTCCATCAATCTAGCTAAAACCCAAGAATCTGAGCGATTTACACGACTCGAGGAGGTTTTTCACACGACCTTTGACAAGCTTCTAACTACCAACGAAGACATACTGAAGAAATGGAATAGCAATAAACAAAAGTTCATGGGAGGGTTTTCGAACACTGCTTTTGAAGCTATAGCCACGTCTCTCGGACATTGTGAGTTGACAGGTAAGCCAGCTCGCAAAGATCTCAATAACGCAGCTATCGAGTTCTGGAACGAAGAGCAGATTACCGAACGCTTTGCAACCGGAAAATCAACGGAGCAACGGATTAAAGTAACAATCCCTTTGGGACGGCGAATTGTCTCTGAATAATGGTGTGTCTCCCCTCGATCGGTTCGAAGACGCAATCTCGAAAGAAACCGCCTGGCGGAAAAAGGAGCTAACTACGCTTCGATTTCTCCTGCAAAGCGCGAACGAAATGGAAAGAAAGTTCCTATCGAGGGCCGGACTTGTTTTGCTGTATTCTCATTGGGAAGGGTGGATTAAGAACCTAGGCCTTAGATACCTTGAATTCGTGAACTCTGAAAAACATACCCTTAAGGAACTTAGACCGGAGTTCGTTGGCGCAATTGTTCACCCAAAAATAAAAACACTGGAAAACTCTTTAAACCCAGAACATTACGCCGAATTAATTGAATATCTCCGCCAAAATGGCGATGCATTCAACTCTATCAAACCCGTCTTCATAGACACCGGATCTAACCTTGATTCAAAGACTTTGAAGCGAATTGTAACAGCATTAGGCCTAATTGATTCACAAATTTTGGCTGACCAAAATGTTTTAACCACTAAAGCAACATTCATCGATACAAAGTTGGTAGAAAAACGACACAACATTGCGCACGGGCAATACCTATACATCAGCTCCGAAGATTTTGACGATGTATATTACGGCATCCTCGAAACTCTTGAAGTATTCACCACCGCTTTATCCGATGCCGCATCCAAGAAATTGTATCTACGGCAGCTCCCGCTGGGTGTTTCCCCTCAATCATAGGTATAAGATCTGCTGGACCTTTACTTATTTAACGTTCACTGTTGGTGCCCTCTAGAATAGCTGAGCGAGTGTTAATTTTAACATGCGAGACATTCGTTATGCGGAGTTGAGCTGCTTGAGTACTACTCTTAGTTCTTGTTCAAGCTAAAAAGTTGATAGCTACTCTATGGCGGGGGCTCAATCCACCACTCGGACTGCTTTCTTGAGCTCTTCCCTGAGTTCCTCATCGACAGCGTAGATGCCCATGCCGCGGACACCGCGGGTCAGAAGAACGTTGAGTTGGTTGCGTAGAAGTTCCTGGCTGATGTCGAGTTTCTTGTTTTCTCCGTCGATCTCCATGGATCGTTTGCTAGTTACGTTGGGGTTCCGGCTTTCGGTCTTGTCGTAGACGATTCGGCCATCCCGGTATTTCACCGATGGACCGAGGATGACTCCCGCATAGTTGAGGTCAAATCCTTGAACCGTGAAGATCGATCCCACTTCATCAACAGTTGAGGCTCTCTCCGCCCATGACTGTTTCTTCTCCGTGCGTGAAATTGTCATTTGGTTGTTCCAGGGCAGGCGGAAATCACCGATGGTCACGTCCCACGTGTCACTATCCGCTGGCCGGGTCTTTCCGGACGAGAACTTCCAATCGTAGGTTGCAATGAGGCGGCTTAAACCTTTTTCTACCTCTGATGCTTCGCTCAGATCCGATTTTGCACGAATGACAGCATGAAGATCCTCAGGAGTGTCAAAGACCTCGATCCGGTACCGATCATTCGTGGGAATCTGAGTGATCAAACCTTCATCAACAACAGTTCGAATCCATGTTTCGGCGGGGCCATCGGAGTCGATGCGCATTTGTTGACTGAGGTTGATGATATTTCCATCACCTGCACGCGCTTCGAGTTCTTGTAGCTGATCTTCAGTCCAAAACTGATTGCCCGCCAGAACTTGCAGAGGATCAAAGACAGCAACGACAACATCAGCCAATTCAAGGATGTCGCGGAGCTGATTTTCACCGCGGTAGGACTGTTTACCCTGTGTCCAAAGGAGGTGGGCTTCGTCGATGAACACGACATCGGCCTTCTCACCCGAGTTTTGGTGCCCATTAATAAATCGTGTCGGTTTCATGACACGCGAGTGTTTATCGTTGTGTAATCCAAGCTTCTCCGCGATTTGCTCGTACACAGTTACTTGTTCGTCGTGGTTGACAAGCAAGTATGCGTTGAAGCTCTGATCATCCCCTAGATCCGTCTTAGCTGTACGGGCTTGGATGAGGTCATAGAAAACGCTGCTGAGCAGTACAGTCTTGCCTGTTCCTGCTCCTCCTTGAACAAGAATTAGATCGGACTGCGGTCTGTCACGTTGAAACTCATCTGGGGTTAACGCGCGATCAACAGCCTGGAGGATCTGTATCTTTGCACCAACTTGTTGCTCGTTGAGTTGATGAAACGGAGAGGCTTTAAAAAGCGCCGACTCACGAATCAGGCGCTCAAGGGGAAATAGAACAGGATCGTGCTGGCGGAGTTTTCGCCAGATTGAGTTAAACGCCTCATCGACGTAATCGCGCGTGAAATAATCCGTCTGGATATTCCTGCGAGCATTGGTGAGCGTAACCGAATTCGCTCCCTTCACGCCCTCAACGGAAGACAGGTAGAGCATCAGTCGATCCTCGATATCCAAGGTCAAGGACTTGTTGAATAAGGAGTGACCGATGACGATAATCGTGGAATCATTATCCCGGAATGAGTTCCACTTTGAAGGTTTTAGGGCGATGACCTCAGGCTCTTCCACTGGGAGCAGTGCGTCATCAAACGCATTTTGACCCAGATCAATTTTGTCGGGATCAACTTCGAGGTGAGTCTTCGTTCTTTGGGCGATGTCGTTGGTTTCACCGACATAGACCTGATACGCGCCATTGGATTCTTGATAGATGACGTATACCGTCGGATACTTCAGCAGGAGACGCCTCGTGGCTTCGTCTTCTTGGGCTGCTTCTACAAGGAAATTCTCAAGATGGTCAACGCTGTACGGAAATGACCTGACTACAGCTTTGTTCTTGAGCTTCATGTTTCCTCCAAGCGCGCTGTGAATCCTAATCCAGCAATATAGCGAAAGACCACCCTGCGGTGGTCTTTCGGGGGCAGGTCCACGTTTGGCGGATTCGCGCCCTAGCGGATCGTCTCGGAGCGGGTTGCGTTGACGATGGCCATGCCGGGTGCGCCGCTGAGTTCTGCGTCGACGTTGGTGGTGGTAACCATGCTGTGGCCGGAGTCGGCCCAGGCGTCTTCGAACTGGTCGATGGGGACTTCGAGGCCGTTGCCGTAGGGGGCGCCCGGGTCGGTGAGGGTGACTACGCCGCGGTTGAAGTCGATTTCGGAGACGACGAGGAAGTGGTCGGACAGGTTGTCTTCGCGGATGGCGTCTTCTTCGTCGCCCCAGATTTCGCCGGAGTCGACGCAGGCGATGATGCCGTAGCCGTCGTTAAGCTTATTGGCCAGGTCGTCCATGTTGGAGGTGACCAGCTCAGACGGCAGGCCGGACTCGGTGAGCAGGGTGGCCAGGTCATCGGCGTACATGCCTTCGGTGGGCTCATCCATGAGGCCGAGGCTGACGGCGCGCTCCACCATGAACTCGGGGTTGGATATGCCGGCGTCCTGGAATTGGTTGAGTAAGAATGCGGCAGCGGTGGGGCCACAGTAGCCGTCAACTTCTTGCCAGAACCAGTCGTCGGACCAGAGGAAGTGGTTGCCGGCAACGCCGTCGTCTAGGCCGGTGGAGTCATCAATAACCGGGACGTCGTCGACAGGTTCGGCGGGCGCAGGGGCGTCATCCGCGATCGGGGCAGGCTCGTCTTGCTCAACGGTCTGGGTGACTTCCTCATCGGCGGGCTCGAGGATGGGGGTGGCGTCGGTGCTATCCGTGTCCGGCTGGGCGGTGTCCGGGATGGGTGCGGGATCGGTTTCTGGTGCAGTGTCAGCCTCAGGGGCGGAGTCGGTGGTGTCCGGCTGGGTGATGTCCGGCTCGGCGATCTGCGGGTCCGGGGTGTGCGGGAAGGCGTAAGGGTTGGACTCGATTGGGTCGAGGGGGCTGGGGGTGACATCGTTTTCAACGATGTCGTTGAGGAAGTCAGGCAGGTCGGCGGAGAAGTCGGACATTGTTACGGCCTTTCGGTGTGGTGATGGTGAAGAAGTTCTGACCGTTAGATGGTCCGAGGGGCAAAAGGGTTACATCGATTCCGGGAAAAGTTTTTATGTCATCGCCTGGGCGTTGCGTTCAAGCTGGTCATAGGCCTGGGCGAAAGTGACGAGGGCGTGTTCCTCGGAAGGGTCGAGGAGGCCGAAGGACAGTGTTTGCATCTCCCGGCGCTTCTCCTGGATACGGTCAAGGATTTGCCAGGGGTTGGCGTTATCGGGCAGGCCAAGACGTTGTGCAGGGCTGCCAATGGCGGCTAGACGGGTGGCTTCTTCCACGAAGATGTCCTGGGCGGAGGAGACGAGCAGCCCCTTCAGCGTGACCAGGAGTTTGGCGGGGATGGCGGCCGGGTGATTGCGCACAGTGGAAACTGCGTGGCGGATGGCATCCGAGTGAGCCGGGTGGCGGTACACCATGGTTTCCATGTCAGCGAGGATCTCACCGGCGCGGTGGAGGTACGCGTAGGTGGATAGTTCCTGTTCCAAAACCTGGCGCAGGGCGCCGATGCCGGAGGATTGGGTGAGCCACTCGTTAAAAGTGGCGGCTCCCTGGGCAGCTTCGTCAGCGCCGAGGAAGAGACCGTACTCCCCCACCACGTCGATGACGTTGGTGATGTTGTGCAGGGCACTGTGGCTGTCACCGGGGTCACCGCTAAAGAGTTCAGTGATGAGCTCCGTGCGAGGCATAGCCGTCACGCGGGCGATCTGCCGGGTCAAGGCTTCTGTGACCACACCGGTGGCGGCGGTTTGGGCCAGCAAGCCGGAGACAGGCATGACGCGACCAACATAGGACGCCAGTTCGTGCTGCAGCTTCACAGCGTGATGGCCAGCAGCGACCATGGGGTCCACCTCACCCAAAGCGCCCTCACCAAAGGAGTCAGCGCGGGAGAGCACACCCATCGTGTTGAGCGGTGTGAAGCCGAGCTGTTGGATGAACTCCACTTCGTCGCGGCGGGGTGCGGAATCAAAAAGGAACATGGCGGCGTCGGCATCGACGGAGGCGCTGCGGGTCTGCTCGTAGCCGTCGATAAGCGCGGCGCGCGTTGTTGCCTCATTCTCATCGGTGAGGGTGGCCAGGCCTGGGGTATCAATGAGCGTGTAGTTGCTCACAGCGCTGGCGGGCATCCACCGGTCGATGAATGCGATGTCCACCGGCGGGGCGGGCAGGGCTGCCACTTCCCCGCGCATGGTCTGGATAGGCACGCGCTGGCCGTTGCGCAGCATCGCTTCCGCGCGATCTGGCGCGCCGTACTGGTACACGGTGACCACGTTGGTGGCTTCCAGCGCCTTGGTCTCCGCCACGGGGGCGCCCACGAGCGCGTTGAGCAGCGTGGACTTGCCGGCCTTGAGGCGGCCAACGATGACGATGCGCGGCGGGGTACTCACCCGCGCAGTCAATGGCGCGCAGGCTTGGGCCAGCTCCGGTGACTGGGCGGATAAACCCTGGAGCTGTGAAAGCAGAAGGTCGAGGATAGAGGCCATTTACACCATCTCCTGCGCCGCGATCTTACGCAGCAAAATCTCGGCATCGCGGTAAGAACGCTGCACAGCCTTGAGGTTCGTGTTTAGCTGTGCTAACTCCCGGTCGCGCTTTTCAGCGGCCTTGTTCTTATCGTGCTCAATCTTTCTAATGCGTGTCTGGGTCGCCTTGATCTCCTGCGCCAAGAACTCGGAGTAGCGGATGGAAATGCGCGGCTGGGCAATAGCAATGAAGGTCTGCAGCGCATTGCCGGTGTTCTTCTGCGCGGCGTTAGCTGCTTCCCGCAGCCAATTCTGCAGGTGGGACTTGCCCTGGCGCATAGCGCGGTAACCGAATGTGATGGCCACGAAGCCGGCACCGGCCACAATGCCCACGCCCGGCACCAACACCGCACCAAGCAAACCGCCGATGGTGGAACCGGAAGAAAAGCCCATCATGAGCATCATCGGGTCGAAAGTGTCCTTCATGTAGTTCTGCAGCTCCGAGGTATGCAGTTCCCCCAAAATCAGCTGTGCGCGCACGTCCCCGATGATCTCATCCGGAATGTGGGAAGCCCCGAACTTCTCCCGCAGGTATGTTTCCACCTCCCAGCCAAAGGAATCCACGGTAGCCACCACCGCACGCTGGAAGTCTTCCTCCATGAGGCGCGTGAAGTGCTGCGGGTCCTTGCGCAAGAGCTTCACACCGTGTTTGGCAATGAAGTCGGTCCACTTCTTCTTCACCGCTTGCACATCGCCGTCCAGGCGCTCCATCGCGCGTGTGCGCATGAGGGATAGATCGGAGTAGAAGAAGCGCTCCCATTCCTTACTCGTGCGCTGCAGATCCTCCAGTCGCGCCAGATCATTGGTCAGATCCGGCAGGAGTTTCTCCGCTTCACGTACATCCTCAATGTCGCGGTGGATCTGTTTATCCACATCTTCCAGGCCCTCCAGCACCACTTTGAGGCCCTTGGTCACCGGGATGGATTGTGCGCGGGCGAAGCGCTCACTGATCTCGGCGCGGAGTTCGCCGAGGCCCGAAATATCGTCGATCACGCTATCCGACGTATGCAAACCCACGAACGGGATCAGGGAGGACACGCCAATCACCGGAATGGGTTCATCTAGGTGCGTGGCAATCAGAGCCTTGTCTTCCTCCACAATCTCGCGCCAGCGCGTGGTATTTTTATCCGTCTTCGTCACAGCAACCACCACGTTGCCGTTTGTCGCGTGCGCACGCGCGAGGAAGTCCATCTCCGGTTTAGTCAATGGGGTCGACGCATCCGTGACCACCACAACCACACTGGCCTGACGCTCCGAATCCGCGTGCACCGCCGAATCCATCGAGGAAATCCCGCCCACGCCCGGCGCGTCAATGACCACAGCCTCGCCCATCATGGAGGTCTCCAGCGCAACGTGGGCGCGGGTGGGCACAAAGTCATCGAAGTGCTGCGCGGCACGGTCGACGCGCTGCGAGAGTTCTTCTGGCTTAACGACGACCGCCCCGTCCGCCGACATCAACGCCGCCTGCCCAGCCGCGAGGTCTTCCGTGGGCAGGGTCAGCGCCACCGGGATGACGGTAGTGAAATCTGCTCCGGCCGGCGAGACGCCTCGTCGGCCCACCAGTGCATTAGCCAGGGAGCTCTTGCCGCGGCCCACTTCCCCCACCAAGATCACCGTGTTCACCTGGTTTTCCGCCGTGGCCAACTCCTTGGCGTACTCGCTATATCTCTCCCGGCCGTAGGGGTTGAGAATCTTCTCGCTGACACGCTCAATCCACAGCGTCGCTTCTTCGCGCGGGCCTTTCGTGGGGGCCTGGGGCTGATCGGATTGATCGGACACTGAACGGGGCCTTTCCGGAACACGGTGACGGGACGTCGATGAAAACTAGAGGGAAGTATATCTACTGCCCGTTCCACGGGTGCACGACCTGGTGCACGAGAAAACTTATGTAACCTTTCGGCATGCGCACTCATCTAACAGAGTGAACGCGTTACTCCCCCGGTTGGCGTTCTTGTGTGGCGTGGGGGGTGTGTAGCGCACATTCGCTCCGTTAAAGCAGAAAGGTTTCCCCGTGTCCTCTAAATTTCTCACTGTCGCCGCAACCGCTGTTGCGAGTGCCTTGCTTTTGACCGGCTGTGATCTCCCATTGAAGGGCGGGGACGGCGCACCGGGTGAATCCACTGAGGATTCCCTGTCCATGGCGCCCGCGTACGACACCGGTTCATACAGGGCTGAGCCCCATTCGGGTTGGCCTGAGGATTCGTGGGAGGAGCTTGGCCCGATTACGGAAACCACGCTCATCGGCGGTCAGACTCTGCTGCCGTACGAGGTGGATGAGAGATTCACCCTTGGCCGTGCACCACAGCGTCAATCCAAGTTTGGGTTGTTCCTTCAGCTCCTGCCCAAGCAGATTCAGGAAAAGGTGACCGGCCTCGAGCCGTCGTACCTGACCGGGTATTCACATATGGCAAGCAACGCGGATTCCACGGCGCGCGCAGAGAACTCAGTGCTCCGTTTCGTCTCCCCGGAGGCTGCCGAGGAAGCAGCGAACCTCCTGCATGAGGCGTACCTGGCTGAAGGTGGCACTGATTACAGCACGGATGAGCACTATCCGCTGGAAAATGTCACAATTCCCGGCAATGACAAGATCCGTGCGGTGAAGGATGAGCGCGGCAGCGTCCAAAGGGCCTTTGTTCCCAAGGATGAGTACCTCCTGTTCACCTACACCAGCAATGCTCGCATAGATGCGGCAGGCAATCCCATTGAGCTTGGGCCAGATGCGATGGACTGGATGGTGGAGTACGCGAAGAACTTCGCGGACAAGCAGCTCCCCCTCATTGACCTGATTCCGTCGCACAAGACCTCCGAAGGCTACGGTAAATCAGACGAATGGCCGGCCCCAGATCCGGATGACATTTTGCGGTACACCGTGATGAAACCGGAGGATGAAAAGGCTGTCGGCGGGGTACCCATGGCGTTGAATGCTCGCCAGCTCGCCGGCCAATACGTGGAAGTCCCCGAGATGCTCAAGATGTACGACAACGCCAAGGTCGAAGCCGCAGCCACCGCTGAAACCACGCTGCTTCGCGCCGCCAATGCGGCCAACGCCGACCTCATCGAGGCGACCTACAAGGCTATCGACGCAAACTCGGGCACCCTCACCGCACTCGAGCCTTACGACGAACCGCAGAACGTTCCCGGCACCAGCTGCTACAGCTCCGCGGAGGACGGGCGGACCCACTACTTCTGCTACCTGCGCTATGAGAACTACTTTGCGCAGGCCAGCGTCGTGGAATTCGACCCACTTAAGTCTGAGATCACCACGTCCGCCGCACCGGATGCGGAGGAGAAGGACCCAAAGACGAAGCTCTCTCAGATCATGGCTGCCCAGTACCTGATCCTGGAGCAGGCGCCCAAGAAATAGGATGTAACCATTTGCTTCCTCGCCCCGTCTAAGGGTTGTACCCACAAGACCCCTGTAGGAACGTAGAAAGAAAGACTGATGAGAAAGCGCACTGCTCTCCGCCTCGCGGCGATGCTCACCGTGACCGCAATGTTTAGCACCGGCTGCTCTGTCCTGGACATCGCCGGCAAGAGTGGCGAGGGTCCAGCTGAACCAACCACGGATGAGGTATTGGACCAACCTGGCCCGGAGCTTGACACCGGCTCCTACTCCACCGAGCCGCACAAGGGCTGGCCTGAGACGGACGATGGCCTGGGCCCCTCCGCTGAAATCACCCTGTTGGCTAACAACACCTTGCTGCCTTATGAGGTGAATAAGGACTTCAAGCGCGGTACAGCGAGCCGTCGTCTGTGGAATTTTGATTCCCTCAGCCTGGACCTCCCCAAGGTGACCCGTGACCGCCTGGCTCCGTTGGGCGATAAGTTCCTGGTTGGTTACGCCTACCTTGCTGATGATGGTTCACCTGACCGTGGCGTAGGTAACTTTGTCCTCCGTTTTGAGGACCCGGAAAGCGCACAAAAGGCTGCCGACGCGATTTCGGAGACCAATCTCAAGGAAGGCTCCATGTACTTCTTTGAGGATGACCCGCACAGGCCGGGCACCGTGGAAGATTTGCCGAACTACAACGATGCCACTGCCGTGCGCACTGACGACGGCAAGAGTGTGGACGCCGTGACGGTGCACAAGGAGTACCTGCTGATGTCCACCGCTTTTGCCTCTGATGACAATGCGGACGCAGAGACAAAGAAGTGGCAGGGAGAGTACATTTCCGAGTTCTTCACCAAACAGGTTCCCATCCTGGATACGTTGAAGACCCACAAGACCGTGGCTGGCTATGGCTTCTCTGATGAGTGGCCGGCGCTGGACCCCAAGGACATATTGAAGTACACGGTCATGGCCCCGAAGGATGAGTCCGTCCGTGCCCTGGGTGGTCTGCCGATGGCCCTGGAACCGCGCGGCATGGCCGGCGGCTACAAGGAAGTCCCGGAGATCCTGTCCATGATTGACCAGGCGCAGGTTGAAGCGATGGCTGATATGGAAACCACGCTCTACCGCACCAAGAACCCAGAGGGCGCGAAGCTCATCCTGGCTACCATGCACGCCTTGGGCGCGGATCTGAACCACCAGCCGTGGGACCCGCCACAGGAAGTTCCAGGTATGGAGTGCTGGCAGGACAGCCGTAGCACAGGCACCGTGTACACCTGCTACCTGGTGTATGAGAACTACTTTGCCGAGTCCAGCGCCTACGAGGGTGATAAGGACCCGGATGCTGTGGAAGGCAGCGACGATGGCAAGACCACCATGGACCCGAAGCTCCAGCTCTCCCAGGCCATGGCTGCCCAGTACCTCATTTTGCAAAAAGCGCCGACGAGCACGGGCACTCCCACGAGCTCCGTGGCAAACAGCTAGGCTCCCATGCGGGAAACAAAGTAGGAAGGACCCGACATGTCCAACGACTGGATTTTGTCCATTGACTTCGGCACATCCAACACCGCGGCGGCACACACAAACCCGACGCGCGGTGGGGTTGAGGCTGTGAACCTCTCCCATGACCGGATGACCATGACGTCCTCGGTGTATATCGAAACACCGGACCACGTGGACACTGGTGATGTGGCGCTGAATAAAGCGGAGGACAACCCAGACGGGTTCCTGGCCTCACCGAAGCGCGTGGTGCCACAGCAGGTATTCCAGATCAATGGCTATGACGTGCCGGCCTCCACCCCGGTTGCTGCGATTTTGGATTCTGTGGTGAAGCGCGCCTCCCGCGAACACAACGATCAGCGTCCGAGCGAGCTGGTGCTCACCCACCCGGAAGCGTGGTCTGATGCGGAAGTGAAGGTGCTGCTGGACGCCGCGGAGAAACTCGGCCTCAACGCCACCACCATCCGCACTGTCTCGGAGCCAAAGGCTGCTGCGCAGTACTACTCCACCAACTCCCCGTTGGAACCGGGTGACAAGATTGCCGTCTTCGACTTCGGTGGCGGCACCCTCGACGTGGCTGCGCTGCAGGTGCAGCCGGACGGGTCCTTCCACATCATCGCCGCCCGTGGCGACAACACCCTCGGTGGTAAGAGCTTCGACGCATTCATCCGCCGTTGGGTGGACCAGCAACTGGAGGATGATCACCCGGAACACCTTGAATACCTCCGCCGCCGCGCACCGCTGTCTGACCGCCACGCGGTAGAAGACAGCATCCGTCGCGCTAAGGAGCTGTTGTCTGAGCACCCGACGGCCACCATCTCCGTCCCCGGCGATGGTGAAACGATCCGCCTTCAGCTCACTCGCTCCGAGTTTGAAGAGATCATCCGTCACCCCGTCCAGCGCGCCGTTGACCTCGCACGTGCAACGCTTATTGACGCGGGGATTAACAACCCACACGACCTCAAGGCCCTCTACCTCACCGGTGGTTCCTCCCGCGTTCCGCTGGTGCAGGAAGAAATAAAGGCACTCGGCCCAGTTGCCACCCTGGATGACCCGAAGATGGTGGTTGCCCAAGGTGCTATCTCCGCAGTGGGCCCCATCGTCACCGGACTGCACACCACTGCCGCACCAACCCCGCAGCAGCCAGCACCCCAACCGGCGGGACAGCAACAGCGACCGATGACGGAGCCGATGTCCGCGTATCAGTCTCAGGCTTCGGCAGCGCCCGCCAAGAAGTCGAACGGCAAGATCATCGGCATCACTGTAGGTGCGCTTCTTGCCATTGTGGCGTTGGCGGGGGCGATTGTGATGTTCACCAAATCGTCGTCAAGCGAAAAGCCCAACGAGGAACCGCAGGAAACCGCAACGACGGAGACCACCGGGCAAAACCAGCCGACCGAGGAAGCTCCCGCACAGCAAACTGGTGAGGACGTGCTCAACGCACTGCCGGAATCCCTGCGCAGCGAGGCTGGCACATGCAACCGCCGTGACTCGTCCATTATCAACCTCACCGGAACCGCAATTTCCTGCGAAGTGAAATTCACCGGCGATAACGTGCAGTACTTCAAGGCAACGAGCCCGTACGACTCCCCGCGCATCACGTTTGCATACAACACGGAGGACAGTTCGCGCGAAAAAGCCTTCATTGAACAGGGCCGCTACACCGATAAATCTGACGCTGAACCAGTCAACGGCGACAACGGCAACGCAGCCGCCATTGCCACGAAGGACAACGACGCCTCTGCCAGCCTCCACTACGCCAACGCTGAAACCGGACTGGTGATTGAATCCCGTGACTTCGCCTCCCCGGAGAAAGCCGTGGAGTGGCTGGAGTATCACAATCTGCTTTAACCTGCGGAAAGAACCTTCTAAAAAATAATTGGCGCCTGGATGTAACCATCCGGGCGCCAGCCGCATCTAAAGATATGTAAGCAACCATAACCCCTTGAGAAAGGAACCCATCATGAGCGGCGACAACAACATCAACCTCCCAGAGCTCAACCCGGAAGACTTCGGCTACCTCAGTGCACGCGACATCGACGCGGACGGCACGAACGACCTCATCCACGGTGTTGACCACGACGGCAACGCACACGTCTTCCACCTGGACGGCAAGGGCGACATCACCCTCGAGGAGATTGACGCCGACGGTGACGGCACCTTTGAAACCCAGCGCGAGATGGTCGACAGCAGCACCGTGGCCTACACCGTGGACACGGACAACGACGGCGCTGCTGACACGGTGGCCTACGTCGACGCGAAGACCAACACTACCTTCCAACAGGACTTGATTGAGGACGGCCAGGTGGTCGAATCCCGCGTGGACATCGACGGCGACGGCATCACCGATGTGGTGTACAAAGACACCACCGGGGATGGCTACGTTGATCAGGTTTCCCTCGACACTGACGGCGACGGCTACGCAAACACCAAACTGGTTGACCTCAATGGAGATGGCAACTTTGATGAAATCCACTCCGACTTGGACAACAACGACGGCATCCTCGAAACCGTGATCCAGGCGGGTGACTACGCTGGCGGTCTGGGCTCTGTAGCCGACTACATCAACCCACAGGATGCCTCAGGCTCCCTGGACAACACCCTTGACACGGACCTGAACAACCCGGCAGATAACCTGGACACTGACTACACTGATTCCTTCTAACGTGACCCGCGTACCCTCCGTACTTTGCGACACTTTAGAGCGAATCCGGCTGAAAGGAGGCCGCAATGATGAACCAAGAACCCGTCCCCGAAGGACTCGTTGAACGCGCCCTCCACACAGCCTTCACCACCGACGAATGGCCAGAGTGGGACAACCTGGACATCGTCCCCACCACCGAAGACCCCTTCGACCTGGACACCTTTGACCCCTTCGCGGGGGAGGAGGACACCGATAACACGGACGCCGGCGCCCCGGATTCTGATTCCGCGGGCTCCGGCGCCGAGCCGGTTGAATCTTCAGAGCCCGATTCCACGGACACCTCCGATTCTCCCGTCCTCGACTACCCTGACCTGGGATCTGAGTTGGGCACGGACTTCTCCTCCGGCTTTGATTCGAGCTTTGATTCCGGTTCCGATACTGGCCCGGATTCCGGCTTGAGCGGGGACTACGACATGTAAAGGGTGCCCCTGCCACGGCATGCACCCACCCATACTTCAACCCGACGCGACAATGTTGCAGTATTCTTTTGCGTAACTTGTTATTCCCGGTTCCCACTGAAAGTAGTCATGTCCGAGTCCCAGCTTCTCCAGAACGCGAAAGGTGGCGATGAGTCCGCCTTCGCCAAACTGGTGAAACTGCACGAAGGAAAACTTTTCAACGTCTGCCTGCGCATCACCACCAACCACCACGATGCGGAGGACGCCTTCACCGCGGCACTGTACCTGGCATGGAAGAACCTGCCCACGTTCCGCGGTGATTCTGGTTTTGGCACATGGATGTACCGCATTGCCTCCAACACCGCGTTGGAGGTTGTGCGTCGCCGCAAGCCAACGGTCTCCCTCGACGCACCACGCGACTCCGAATCAGAAGACTCCCCCTCTTTCGACATCGCCGATCCCGTCGCCGAGTTTGAACAAGCTATTGCGGATAATGACGCATTGAGTACCGCGCTGGCTTCCCTCCCCGACGACTCCCGCGAAGCCCTCATCCTCGCCGAAATCGCCGGTCTCACCCTCGCTGAAATCGCCGAACACCAAGGCTCATCGCTGTCTGCCACCAAAGTCCGCGTGCATCGGGCACGCAAGAGCCTCCGCGAGTTGCTGCAGGGATAGCGTGTAACGCCCCTCGCCTCGCCAATACCCCCCGTTCACGCAGTTCAGAACCCATGTCGCACCTGCACTGTAGCGTGAAAGGCATGAAAGCGAACGTGGTGGAACATATCCAGGCCCTCGGCGAGGCGGGTATTGAAGCGTTAGCCGATGCGCAAAGCTTCAGCGGGCCGATGAAATCCTGGATATTGAGATGACTGCACTGGCGCGAAAGGGGTCCTCTTTTGTCGCTCAGGTAGTGGGCACGGATGTGTGGGGGGTTATTTTCGCCTTGCGCTGGACGACGGTGCAAATGTGGCGGATCGGCTCGACGTGCAATGCACCTGCCCCGTGCCGCACACATGGTGCAAGCATGCAGTGGCGGTGGCGCTGCGGTTAATACGGCAGCCCGAATGGGCATTGAGTGCCCGGCTGCTCGATGAAAATGAAGACGAGTACGAGGTTGAGCCGACCCAGCGATATGGCGATGTGGTGGTAGACACGCGGGATGTGGTCACCAACACGCTAGAGGTGATGAGCAGGCACGATCTACTGAAAGTACTCAATACGCTGAGGCACATAAATCCGCTGGTAGAACCAGCAGTCACCCAACTTGTCCTGCCGTTCTCCGCCCGGCCATTACCTGGGTATGAGGCGCTTCAATATGAAATTGAGATCACACGCGTTCTGTTCGAGAAGGCCTACACCGATGACAATGTGGAACGTATCGCCAGCCAGCTGGAGTACACGGGAAATCTGATCCGCAGTCACGCTGATCAAACGTCCGACCAGAATGACCAGCTTAAGCTCCTCTGCGCACTAGAAAATCTCATTTTCAACACCATCACCTGGACTCAGCACACTGCCCTGCCTGCCGGACCTGTGGTGCGGGCACTGGAGCAGCTGTACGCGCACCACGTTGCCGTGGCCCGAGCCTCCCAGCCACCTTCAAGCCACGTGATTGACTGGATTATCGGCGCAGTTTTCGCACCAGGTGTTTACCTGCATCCATCCATCAGTGATTATGCAGATTTGTTAGATAGTGATGCATTGGACGCCCTCATGACTGAAGCTCACAAACGCAGCTCCCAGCAACCAGAGAAGATCGTGCCACTGGAGATCCAGGTTGCCTTGGTGCGCGACGACATGCACGAGGTCAAGCGACTGTGTGCGGAGTCCGGCAACTATGACGCGCTGCTGGGCTTCTACCGGAAAAATGGGATGGATTTGGATGCAGAGAAGCTGGTCACTGCAGCTCTAGATAGTGCAGATCCAGTGGAATTTTCACCGACAATGCTCTTTAACGCTGCCGGCGAGTACTTCGGTGATGAAGGTACGCGGATGTATCTCCGTTATTGCTTTGAAAAGGAGCCATCCATAGACAATTTCCGTCTTTTCATGCAGTGCCCTGGCGTGGACTTCGCCGACGCCATTTTCGTGTTGCAGTCTGTGGAGGCCGTAGCTACAAACCCGGATTACACGCTGCTGGCGGCAACACAGTTCGGGCGTTTCGACGTCGGCTTTGAGATCATCAACAGTGGTTCCCCCAGCGCGTCTCGGGCGGCACACTTCGCGGAAGATGTCGGATTGAAGTACGACCCAGTGTGGGCGTTGAGCGTGATATTTGTGCACTACCGCGAACTGATGTCCGTTGTGCTGAACCAGGAATCAATGGCGGTGGCCAGCATGACAGTCAAGTGGCTGATGGACCAGATAATGATGCTCCAGAAAACCGCGCGAGAGGCCGTTGGCTCGTTGGACACCGAACCAGAGTGGAGCTTTCAGATTGGCAGGTTGAAAGCTGAATTCGGTAGCCACCCATTGGTCAACGAGGCCTTCGCTGAGTGGGGCCTGTGAACCTGCTCAGGGGGCGGGCGCTCCATTACACTGGTGCAGCATGAAGTCCCGATTCCGCGTTGCTGCCCTGGCTGTTTCCATTCTGCTGGCGGGAGGTGTGTTCGCCGGTTGCACCACATCTGATGAGAACCTCGACCAGCCTGCGCTCACCACTGTTGCTAGCGCCGACGCATCCGGGGATTCCACCACGACAGAAGCCACGGCCGACGAATCCACCGAGGAGAAACCCAAACCGGAGAAGTGCGCTTCCCTACCGAAGGACCCGCGGGAGCAGTACCCGAATCACGAGGCCCCCGGGCGCATGCCAGCACGGGACTGGGATGACAACAATTTCTGGATCGGCGACATTGAGAACCACTACGACCCGTGTGCGCCCATCAGCTGGATCATCTTCCGTGGTGGCCTCGGCGACGCAGAGCGCCCTGCACACACTGGTGCGTCCATGACAGACGGCATTGCATTCTACGTCCACGGCGAACCGGTCGACGACATGACCCTGTTCACCCGCGTCGAAAGCGTCACCACCACCCCCGATGGCGCCGTCGAATTCATCTGGGGTGAGCGCACACGTTCCACCGCCGAAGGCATCACCGCACACTTCACCGCCACCATCGAACCACGTGATGGGTCCATGGTGCCGGTCAGTGGCAATGGCGGCGAATTCAGTGCGCGCTGGAACGACCCACAGGCGAAGTTTTTGTTAGGGCATGATGGGTAGGCCGTGGGCCAACCCAATTATGTCGAATGCGGGTAGGCTCGCTGCATGGCAACACATAAACGGAAACCCATTCCAAAAGTCGCTTACGCCCCCATGCTCGGACTGGAAACATATGTTCGTGCGCGCGTGGCAAAGGACTTCTCCCACCTCGTGCAACTTCGGGCCTCTGCTCTGAACCAATGTGTTTACTGCCTGGCAATGCATCGTCGCGATGCACGAAAGGGCGGTTGGTCAGAGGAAAAAATCACCCGAACTGAGAACTGGACTGATTTCCCAGACGCCTTTTCTGACAAGGAACGTGCAGCCCTTGAGCTCACAGATGCAGTAACCAAGATCCACGGCGAAGAATCTGTGCCGGATTCACTGTGGGAGCGCGTGGAGGAACTACATGGTGAGAAGGGTGCACGGGATCTCCTCATGGCTATTGTCACCATCAACGCTTGGAACAGGGTTGGCATCACCACACGCCTTGACCCAACAAGCCTCTCCGGAGTCACGGCTTTTGATCTAGGGCAAAAGTAAGCTGACTTTTGGCGCAGGCCGAAGGGGGGGCGTCGATAAGCAATCCGCGAAACATCGCGGGCGCGCGGCGCGATAGACCGTGTAGGACCTGATCTATTCACAGCTAAACCGTAGACTGAGGCGCTATGACCGATAAGAAACCCGATATGACCACCACCTCCGGCAAGATTGCGGATTTACGTAATCGTTTGGCGGAGGCACGTGAGCCGATGGGCAGTGAAGCTGCCCGCTCCGCAGGTGAGCAGGGTATTTCAACAGCCCGCCAGCGTATTGAGGCGCTGCTGGATACTGACACTTTTGTGGAAACTGATGCGCTTGCGCGCCACCGCGTGGAGGATTACGGCTTGGATCGCATCAAGCCGGCTACCGATGGTGTTGTGACAGGCTACGGGCTTATCGACGGGCGACGGGTCACCGTCTACGCCCACGACTCCTCCATCTTCAACGGCCAGTTGGGGGAGGTGTACGCCGAGAAGATCCTGAAAATCTACGATCTGGCGATTAAGACGGGTGTGCCTGTCATCGCGATCCATGATTCCACGGGTGCGCGCCTGCAAGAAGGTGTGGTGACCGCCGCGATGTCCGCGCGCATTCTGCGCAAGGCGACGGAGGCTTCCGGCGTTGTGCCGCAAATCTCTATCATCGCCGGCGAAGTGGCATCCCTGCCGGCGCTGCTGGTGCCGTTGAGTGACCTCACCGTCATGGTGAAAACCGCCACGATGCACCTGACCTCCGTGTCCGCGGTAACCAAGGTGACACGCCGTGTAGCAACCGCGAAGTCCCTGGGTAGCGCTGATGTTCACTCCCAGATCACCGGCATGGCGCACCTGACCGCACCGAGTGACCTTGAGGCGGTTCAGACCGTACGAGACCTGGTGGCATTCCTGCCGGAAAACAACCGTGCAGCCTCCCCCCTCAACGAGAACACGACGGAGCCGGATACTTCTGACCTGGACTCCTTCATCCCGGACAGCGTTGCAGCGTCCTACGATGTCCGCGATGTGATCAACCGCATCACAGACAAGGGGCTGATGGAACTCAGCCGTGGCTACGCCGACAATGTTGTCACCGGCTTCGCCCACATCTCCGGCCGTGCCGTGGGCATCGTGGCTAACCAGCCGAGCGTCCTCGCCGGCTGCCTAGACCACGCTGCGGCAACGAAGGCTGCCGCCTTCATCCGCGTGTGTGATTCCTTCAACCTGCCCATCGTCGAGTTCGTTGACTCCCCTGGATTCTTCCCATCTGAGGAGGAAGAACACCTCGCCTCCGCAAAGCACGGTGCTGGCCTTGCATTCGCATACGCCGAAGCCCAGGTGGGCAAGATCACCGTGATCCTCCGTCGCGCGATCGGTCCGTCCTACGTCCTCATGGGTTCGAAGGACCTGGGCGCCGACATGGTCTTTGCATGGCCCACAGCGCAGATCGCTCTCGCGGATGCCACAACTGCCGCCGAGCAACTCGGCGTCGACGCGGACGAGTACGCTGCCTCCCACCTGACCCCCTACGTTGCCACGGAGCGCGGCCTCGTTGACGCTGTCATCGAACCATCCCAAACCCGCACCCATGTCACCGAAGCGCTGCGCCTCCTTGAACGCAAGGTGGTCTACGCCATTCCGAAGAAGCACGGCAACATTCCGCTGTAAAGATGCTGCAAGGATGTCGTAAGGATGTCGTAAGGATAAGGAGCGTTAGGAGCTAGCATGACCAATCCACTTTTCACGGTGGTGAAGGGCAACCCCACTGAGGAAGAACTCGCCGCGCTGACCCAGGTGCTCACGGACCTACAGCAGGAGGCGAAGTCCCGCACCGGCGGTGGCCACCGCAACCTGTGGGGCCGCCCTGCCACGCGCAACCACGGCCCAGTGGTGTTCAACCCGTCCGCGTTTAACTCGCAGACGTTGTTCTAATGCGCCTTGTTCTTGCCTCCCAGTCCCCGTCGCGGCTGATGATTCTGCGCAACGCCGGGGTCGAGCCTCTCCAACATCCGGCGCATGTAGATGAGGATGCGATCATTACCTCCCTCGGTGATGCCTCCCCCGCCACGACTGTGACCACCCTCGCCCGCGCCAAAGCCGACGCCGTGGCTGCGAAATACCCCGGTGACATCGTGGTGGGCTGCGATTCGATGCTGCTTCTGGGCGGCACCCTCCAAGGCAAGCCCCACACCGTCGAAGAAACCATCCGCCGCTGGAAAGCCCAACGTGGCCACACCGCCGAGCTAGTCACCGGCCACGCCATTGGATTTAACGGCACATGGGTCGTGGACACCGTGTCCACCCGCATCCGGTTTGGCGACGTCTCCGACGCAGACATTGAGGCCTACGCCCACTCCGGAGAACCCCTCGAATGCGCCGGCGCGTTCACGTTGGAAGCCCTCGGCGGCTGGTTCATCGACTCCATCGAAGGCGACCAAACCAGCGTCATCGGCCTGTCCCTGCCCCTGCTGCGCCGGGCGCTCTATTCCTTCGGCGTGAATGCTTCTGACCTCTGGGGCTAGAGCCCTACCTCAGCCCTACCTCGTTGACCTCGTCGCTTTTTGGGCACGCCACCGTGAGAACCCCCAGAGTTAGATCCAGCTACCTAGGTCCAGCTAATCGGCCCAAAAGGGACGAATAGCTGGCTCTAAATAGCGGGTTTTGGCGTGCACGTGCAGTGAGACCAGATTGGAGGCCAAGCCGGAATCAGACGAAGAAGCACCGCGGTGAGCCAAGCACCAAGCTCACCGCAACTCGTTCACAAAAACCCGGCAGTAAGCGAAATCCCGGAGAGTTCCTCTGCTGGCACCACAACAAAAACCGCACCGAGGCCCCCGGTGAGCCTCTGGCGCGGCTTGGAATGAGCGCGAAGGTTTACACGGAGGTTTACTCAGCGCCCTTCGGGTTGTCCTTCTGACCGTCCCTATCGCTGTCAACATTGCCCTGCTCGACGAGCTCGGTCGTATTTTCAGCAGTCCGGTACAGATTCACCAGTGCCTCAATGCCAAGGCGGGCAACGACAATCTGAATGAAGCTCCAGAACGTACCGAAGATCAAGTAGAGGAACAGCAGGAAAACACCAAGTCCGGTTGCGCCCTGATCGGCGAGTTCCGTCATGGCGCTAAAAGCGAAGACGAGGCCCAAGAGCCAGAACATGCCAATGCTTATGAGTGCGAGGATGTAGACGAGTCGGGCACTGTCCAGGGTGACAAAGCGTTTGAAGGAAAGATCGAACAGTTTTCCGAAGAAGCTGTCCTGGTTCTTGGTTGGTCCAGGCTGCATCGGTTGGCCCGGCTGGCCTGGGTAGTAGCCCTGCTGCGGGAAACCCTGCTGTGGGAAGCCCTGCTGCGGCGCTTGGCTGTACTGGCCGTACTGCTCGGCGTATGCCGGTTGGCTGGAGGGGGCATTCGGGTCAGTCACAGAAGATGGTGGCGGGGGCATCTGCCACGTGTCGTAAGTGGGGTTTGTATCAGCGCCGGTGTTATTAGAGGCGCTGTTGTTCTCATCGAATGGTGTGGACATGAATTCTTCGGTCCTTCGTCTTTCTTGTCTCGGCAAAATGTAGGAAACCATTAGACCTCTAATAGTCAATGCCATAGTGCCAGGCGTGGGGCACTCTGGCACGTCTAGGTGTCGTTTCGGTTGGTTTCGGTGGCGGAGGGGACTGGGAGAGGCACCGAAAAGCATCACCCGAACGAGGGGGAGTCGGACTTAGTCCCACCGCTAAACCCCCGCCTCGGGGGTAATTCAGGCTGAATTTACAAGGGAAATGCAAGAAGACAGGCGGAACCGTCAAGTTCACAACACATTTTCTTTAAGATCTAGTGAAACCTCCTATCTGAAAGGCCAATGCATGAAATTTCACGCAACCCGTAGGACTGGCGCTGCTCTGTGCGCCATCGCACTGTCCGCTACTGCACTGACCGCATGCTCGGATGACGCCGGCAGTTCGAACGCTGGTGGCTCGGACGCACAGGCCTCCGGCGCTGACCGTGGCCCGATCACTTTTGCTATGGGCCGCAATGACACGGACAAGATCACCCCGATCATTGAGGCCTGGAATAAGGAGCACCCGGATGAGAAGGTGACTTTGAAGGAGCTGGCCGGCGAGGCAGATGACCAGCGCGACACGCTCGTGCAGTCCCTCCAGGCTGGTAACTCTGACTATGACGTGATGGCTCTGGACGTTGTGTGGACCGCTGACTTCGCCGCTAACCAGTGGCTGGAGCCGCTCGAGGGCGACTTCGCAGTGGACACCTCCAAGCTGCTGCAGGCAACGGTCGATTCCGCTACCTATAACGGCAAGCTCTACGCGCTGCCGCAGAACACGAACGGCCAGTTGCTGTTCCGCAACGTGGACAAGGTTCCGTCCAAGCCGGACACCTTCGCTGACATCAAGTCCGCCTGTGAGGCTGTGGAGGGCGACTGCCTGACCACCCAGTTGAAGCAGTACGAGGGGCTGACGGTGAACACCCTGGGCTTCATCAACGGTTGGGGTGGCTCTGTCATCGATGAGAATGGTGAGCCGACCGTCGAGTCCGCTGAGGCGAAGGCTGGCCTGCAGGCGCTTGTCGACGCATACGGGGACGGCACCATCGCCAAGGGTTCCACCGCCGCAACGGAGGAGGAGACCAACCTTGCCTTCACGGAGGGCAACACCGCGCTGGCTATCAACTGGCCGTACATGTACACCAATGCTGTGGAGGCGGGCCTGAACTTTGAGGTTCAGCCGCTCGTCGGCGAGAACGGTGTCGGCGTGTCCACCCTGGGTGGCTACAACAACGGCATCAACGTCAACTCGAAGCACAAGGCAACGGCCAAGGACTTCATCGAGTTCATCATCAATGAGGAAAACCAGCTCTCCTTTGCTAAGGCTTCCTTCCCGCCGGTTCTGGCCTCCATTTACGACGATGCTGACCTGATTAAGGAGCACCCGTATCTGCCGGCTCTCAAGGAGTCCCTGGAGAACGCTCAGCCGCGTCCGGTCTCCCCGTTCTACCCGGCTATCTCTAAGGCAATCCAGGACAACGCTTACGCAGCTCTGACTGCAGGCAAGAGCGTCGACGATGCAACGAAGGACATGGCTGCCGCCATCAAGCAGGCAGCACAGTAGGGTTACTTTACATCCACGGGGCCGCAGCGGTTTTCGCACCGACTG
>NZ_JRNG01000024.1:0-30099 GCF_000759055.1 Corynebacterium tuscaniense DNF00037
GTTTTCGCACCGACTGCGGCCCTGCCGTTTTTTGCGCCCGCATAGTACGCTCGCCCAGGTTGGGGTTGGGTGTGAGGAGAGTTTATGAGCAACGTCGTTAAGCAACGTGCCCGCAGTGATGCCGGCAAAGCGTATGCCCTTGTTGCGCCAGCATTGGTTGTGTTGGCGATTGTTATTGGTTATCCCATCGTGCGCGCGATCTGGCTGTCGTTCCAGGCGAACCGGCACCTTGATCCGGCAACCGGTGTCTTCGTCGATGGTGGCTTCGCGGGCCTGGACAACTACCTGTATTGGATTCAGAACCGCTGCATGAGCCCCGCGGGCACCGTCGGTGATTGTCCGCCGGGCGTGCTGGCCACGGACTTCTGGCCGGCACTGGGCATCACCCTTTTCTTCACCGTGGTCACTGTCTCGTTGGAGGCAGTTCTGGGCATGGTGATGGCCCTGATCATGAACCACCCTTCCCGCGTGCGTTCCCTCGTGCGTGCGGCGGTGCTCATCCCGTGGGCGATTCCTACGGCGGTGACCGCGAAGTTGTGGCAATTCATGTTTGCGCCGAACGGCATTGTGAACTCCCTGCTTGGCCAGTCCATCGCGTGGACGACGGACCCGTGGGCGGCGCGCATCGCCGTCATCATCGCTGATGTGTGGAAGACCACGCCGTTCGTGGCGCTGCTTATTCTTGCTGGTCTGCAGATGGTGCCCAAGGATGTCTACGAGGCCGCGCGTGTCGACGGCGCGTCTGCCTGGCAGACCTTCACCCGCATCACCCTGCCGCTCATCCGCCCCACCCTCATGGTGGCTATTCTTTTCCGCACACTCGACGCGCTGCGCATGTACGACCTTCCCGTCATCATGATCTCGGGTTCCTCCAACTCCCCCACGGCCACCATCTCGCAGCTCGTCGTCGAAGACATGCGCCAGAACAACTTCAACTCAGCATCCGCCTTGTCGACGTTGATCTTCCTGCTCATCTTCACCGTCGCCTTCCTCCTCGTCCGGTTCGCCGGCGCGGATGTTGGCGGTGAGGAAACGCGGTCCCGAAGGGAACGGCGGATAGAGAAACGGAAGGCGAAAAAAGCGGCTAAGTCCGCCAAGGAAACAGTGGAGGTCGCACGATGAAGAAACGTCTTGGATCCATCGGCCACGTTCTGGGCGTGCTGTTCATCCTCGTGTGGGGTCTGGCGCCGTTCTACTGGATGCTGGTCACCGCTCTGCGCGACAAGAAGCACACTTTTGACACCACCCCGTGGCCCACGCATGTGACCATGGAGAACTTCCGCGACGCCATGGCCACGGACAAGGGCAATGACTTCTTAGGTGCGATTGGGAACTCCCTGATCATCTCCCTGATCACCACCGCGTTGGCCGTCATTGTGGGCGTGTTTACCGGCTACGCCTTGGCCCGCCTGAACTTCCGGGGCAAAGGCCTTGTCACCGGCATCATCCTGGCAGCGTCGATGTTCCCCGGCATTGCCTTGGTCACTCCGCTGTTCCAGCTTTTCGGCGATCTAGGGTGGATTGGTACCTACCGCGCCATGATCATCCCGAATATTTCCTTCGCGCTGCCGCTAACGGTGTACACGCTCATCTCTTTCCTGCGCCAGTTGCCGTGGGAGCTGGAGGAGGCCGCTCGTGTGGACGGCGCTACGCGTGGCCAAGCCTTCCGCCTCGTCCTGCTCCCCCTAGCAGCACCCGGTATTTTCACCACAGCGATCATCGCTTTCATTGCCACCTGGAACGAGTTCATGCTGGCCCGTCAGCTGTCTACCAACGCAACGGAGCCGGTGACGGTGGCTATCGCAAGGTTCTCCGGGCCCAGCGCCTTCGAGTACCCCTACGCCGCCATCATGGCTGCTGGCTCCCTGGTCACCGTGCCGCTGATCCTCATGGTGCTGGTGTTCCAGCGCCGGATCGTCTCGGGGTTAACCGCTGGTGGTGTGAAGGGATAGCCCCTCCAGGGGCTAGGCCCACCCTGCCGGGACAAATCCCAGCAAGGACACCACCGAGTAGATGAACGCGGCCACGTACACCACGATGATCGTGGCTTGTATACCCACGTGATCCACACCGCGGACCTGCCACACCGGTACTTGGTCGCCTGATTTACGGGCGCGATGCAGAAGCAGCACCGGCACGACGGACATAATCGCGCCGGCAAAACCACCCGCGTACGTGAGTGCCGAAACGAAGCCACCAAGGCCCGCCAGAGCAATGAGCAGTGGAGGCAGGACGGTGAGTGCTGTTGCCGCCACGCGCTGCCATCCATCCTCTGGCCAGTGGAAGATATCCAAAACATTGCGCATCGCGGTGAAACCGATGGCCAAAAACGAGGTGAACATGGCCAGCAGGGCAAACAAGTTGGCCATGTAGTACGCAACCGTGCCCAGTTTCTCGCCCCAGGCAATGGTGACCACTTCAGTCACATCGGTGCCAAGTAGGCCCAGTGCCGCGAAAGGAACAGCAGCCAAAGTGAAAGCGGTGATGCCCATGCCGGCGATAATCGCCTTCGGCAGTGCCTCCGGCTTCGTTTCAGCCATACCGCGGGCCATCTCCGGAACAACATACTGCGCCAAGAAGGTAAACACAGCCAGGTTCATAATCGGAATGATGAAATAGGGCTTGAGCACCCACAGGTTGGACAGTTCAATGCCGGGACCCACCATGGTCCAGGTCACCAGGGTAAAGATGATCACGGCCATGCCACTCGTAATCAGGCCTTCGGTAAAACCAGTTGCCTGGAGGCCCTTCCACATGATGTAGGAGCCCAGCGTGTAGAAGATGAGGGTGCCTGCCAGTGGTGGCAAACCAAACAGGTTATGCATCAGCTGACCGGAACCAGAGGCGTAGGCGATCAACGCACCAATGCTGTTAATCACAATGGCGGCGAAGACGAGGAAACGACCTGCTTGGCCCAGGTAGCGTTCCGCCAAGCCGGAAAGCTGGAGTGGCTCCTTTGTGCGTAGAGACACTTCCGCCACATACAGCATGGAAATGGTGGTGAGTGTTCCCGCGATTGCAAGCGCCACCACCAAAGCGAGGAACCCGCCATTGCGGGCAGCGTACGGGAGGGAAAGAATACCGGCACCGATATTGGTGCCAAAGATCAGGGCTACTCCCTGCCCAAAACCAAGTGCATGGCTAGTTGCCCGGGCGGGATCTGCATGATGGTCGCGCAACGGCGCAGGTGTTGAATCAGTCGATGACATAGGGGTGAATCTATCAACCGATAGACCGGGGCCACGCACAGAGGATCACAAACTCCGGCGGTACCCCGGCCCCCCACCCAGCTATATGCGCACGGAAGCGCAGGTAAAACTACTTATTGGCGTATGGGTCACGCACACCGATGTACTGCACTTCGGTGTATTCATCAATTCCCTCGGCACCGCCCTCGCGGCCCAAGCCGGAGTGCTTCACACCACCGAAGGGGACAGCCGCGTTGGATACGACACCGGCGTTGTAGCCAACGATGCCGAATTCCAAGCCGTCCGCCAGGCGCCACATACGGTCCGGGTCCTCTGAGAACACATAGGATGCCAGGCCGTAGGGGGTGGAGTTAGCCAGCTCAATGGCCTCATCCTCATCAGTGAATTCGTAGATGGACGCAACTGGACCGAAAATCTCCTCCTGGAAGATCCGCGAATCGGTGCTGGCACCACGCAGAACAGTCGGCTGGAAGAAGAAGCCATCGCCATCGATAGCGTTACCGCCGGTGAGGACCTCGGCACCGTTGCCCTTCGCGTCGTCGACAAGGCTTGCCACATTCTTGCGTGCCTTTTCTTCGATCAGTGGACCCACATCAACACCATCGTCCATACCGTTGCCCACGGTGAGCGCTTCCATGGCCGTGACCAGTTTCTCGGTGAACTCCTCAACAACCTCGGAGTGAATGAGGAAGCGGTTCGCAGCGGTGCAGGCCTCACCGATATTGCGCATCTTTGCGGCCATTGCGCCAGCGACTGCCTGGTCGATGTCTGCATCCTCGAACACGATGAACGGGGCGTTTCCACCCAACTCCATCGAGGTGCGCAAAACGCTGTCTGCTGCCTGCTTCATCAGGATCTTGCCCACAGCAGTGGAACCGGTGAAGGACACCTTGCGCAGGCGCGGATCAGCAATGAGCGGTTCGGAGATCGCCGCCGGGTCAGTGCCACAGACGACGTTGAGCACGCCGGCCGGCAGGCCAGCCTCAACCATGGTTTGCGCAAAATACTGGGTGGTCAGCGGGGTCAGCTCAGCTGGCTTGAGCACCATCGTGCAGCCAGCAGCGACAGCCGGGGCGACCTTGCGGGTAGCCATGGCCAGCGGGAAATTCCACGGAGTGATCAGCAAACACGGGCCAACCGGCTTACGCCGAGTGACCATGCGGATGCCACCTTCCGGCACTTCCTGAGTGTGGCCATACTGGCGGACGGTCTCTTCCGCGAACCAACGAAGGTACTCAGCCCCGTACTTCACCTCCCCACGCGCCTCCGCGAGGGGCTTGCCCATCTCCAAAGTCATGAGCGTTGCAAATTCCTCAGAACGCTCAGTGACCAGCTGGTAGGCACGAGTGAGGATCTCGCTGCGCTCGCGAGCTGACGTACGCGCCCACTCCTTTTGCACCTTCGCCGCAGCGTCCAGTGCAGCCACCGCATCATCACTGTTAGCGGAAGAAAGGGTGGCCAGCACTTCACCCGTGGCGGGGTTGCACACCTCAAACGATTCGCCACTCGATGCCTCACGCCACTGTCCACCAATAAACAGCCCAGTGGGCAGGGAATCGAGCAGCGTGGTGGTGTTCACAGAACCCTTGGTATCAGCCATGATCATGCCTTCCTTGTTCGTTGTTCTTTCTTGTGTTTTGGTGTTACTTCAACTGGTGGTCAGACCAGCTTCCTCTATAGGCAACGCTATACCTCCGAGCCATCTTCAGTGCACACGGCGCCGTCCCCCGGTTAGGGGGCATTGCGCGATGAGGATCGTTGTGCTAGCCCTCGGGCGCATCAATGCTCAGCAGGACGAGGAGCTCAGCTCGCCCCAAAGGATCGTCTAGTGGCAACCCGTAGCGCTGCTCTGCACGATCGATCCTCGCTTTGAGCGTATGTCGGTGAACGCCCAATGACTCCGCCGCGGCCCGGAACTCGCAGCCGTGGAGGAGAAAAGCCTGAACTGCCTCGAGTAACGCCGGATCATCCTCAGCCAATGGCGCCAACACTTCACGGTATCGGCGTGACAGTGCGGTTTGTACCGTCTCCTCTTCAGCCCAGTCGAGCCTCCGCGGAACATACTCGTCCACGGTTCCAGGAGGCAGGGCACGCGCGCGATCAACAAGATACGTCAGCTCATCACTGGTGAGATCCCGCCATGGTGATCTCCTCCCCGACAAAACACGTAACCGGGTGGCAAAAGAACCAAAGAGCTCACTCGCAACTTCGCCGGTCATGGGGGTGCGCGACAGGAAAACAAATCCATCGGGGGCGGTCCGCATATACGCAAGGGGTTGTTGCCCTAGCCCTAGCCCTTCGTCGAGCCTGGTCAACGCACGTGAAGAAGCGGCTTTGTTCGCAGCGACGATCGCTACCGGCACCACCATCCCATCTGCGTCGGCAGCGCCATCCAACAATCGTTCAACTGCAGGTTCCGTTGTCGGGTCCGATAGAAACAGCTCCAAAGCGGCACCACGCAGTTGTGTTTCTGCGCTGCGCAGAGCAGGAGGGTCACGCAAAACGATTTCAGCCAAACCGACGAAGTGTTTAATCGCGCTGCGCGACAGTGGCGGCAAAGCATGAGGTGAATCCACAACAGCCACGTAGTATTTCCCACCCAGTGCTCGCATGCGTTGGACAATGATCATGCGGTTCTCAGCGCGATACGCGCGACTGCGTCCTCCATCAGTGATAGCTAAACGCAAGGCTTTCAATGCGCGTTCGGTGGGCTGAGCTGGTGCGGAGGAAATAACTCGCCCGGAACTATCCCCAATGAGAACATCCGCCCCCACTGCGTTATGCGTGCGCCCGACGAGGGCATCCACTCCCCCATTCCACGCCGCACGGTTCAGTCCCTCAGCTGCCTCCAGAATCTCATTTGCCGCGGCTGCCTGTAGCCGCGCATGCTCTCCACCGACCACTTTGGAAATTAGGGCGAATGGGGTTTTACGTGGCACTTCAAATAAGGGGAGTCCAGCTGCAGCGCATGCCTTTTTCAAAGCTGGTGGTACATCGGAATGGTGAAGGCCCGTACCAAAACCAAGTGCTGCCACCTCAGCTTGACTTAACCGTTCAACATATTCACCAATCGCCTGTTCATCGAATGGATCAATGCGAAGACCGAGGGTCAAAATGACAGAGTGGGGTCTGAAGAACTCTGCAGTTTCGACGATTTCACTCGCCTGCACCGAGCCAAATTTTCCCTGCTTCAGCTCCCCGATCGGAGACAGCTGCAAAGCACGGATTCCGTAGAGCCATGCAAGGTCCAGCAGCTCAGTTGTATCGTGCCATTCAACGCTTCCACCACGTGTTTCAGCACCCACACCATCGGACATGGACACAGTGTATAAGTTGCAGATTAAATATGGACAGGGTGTCGGTTGCCTTGAGGGTGGGCTGAGGACGGATACTACTGCCATCACCACTGCCCCACATCAGGCACGGGCAGCACATCTCACCGGAAAGGAACCCGCACATGCAGGATCTTGAATACCGTCTCCCGCAGGAGCGTCGCATCAACACTGAGCTTCCTGGCCCGGCTAGTGCTGAGCTAGATAAACGTCGAAAAGCGAGCGTCGCTGCAGCCATGAACCCTGGCCTTCCTGGCTACATCGTTGACGCCGACGGCGGAGTGCTTGTCGATGCCGACGGAAACTCGTTCATCGACTTCTGCTCCGGCATCGCCGTCACCTCCGTCGGCGCCTCCAACAAGCGCGTTGTCAACGCTGTCGCTGAGGCGGCCACCCACTTCACCCACACATGCTTCATGGTGAGCCCCTACGAGAGCTACCTCCAAGTTGCAGAACTGCTCAACGAGCTCACCCCAGGTGATTTTGAGAAGCGTACTGTGCTGCTCAACTCTGGTGCTGAGGCAGTGGAAAACGCTGTGAAGATCGCTCGTTCCTACACCCGTAAGGCAGGTGTTGCCGTCTTCGATTACGCCTACCACGGCCGCACCAACCTGACCATGGCCATGACCGCGAAGAACAAGCCGTACAAGTCCTCCTTCGGCCCCTTCGCCAGCGATGTCTACCGCGCCCCAATGTCCTATCCGCTTCGCGACGGCCTGAAGGGCGAGGAAGCTGCTGAGCGCACCATCCGCTACCTCGAGCAGTACGTGGGCGCAGAGAACCTCGCTTGCGTGGTCATCGAACCGATTCAAGGCGAAGGTGGCTTCATTGAGCCTGCAGAGGGCTTCCTCCCGGCAATTGTGGACTGGTGCCGCGCTAACAACGTGGTGTTCATTGCCGACGAGATCCAGGCTGGTTTCTGCCGCTCCGGTGAATGGTTCGCTTCCAGCTTTGATGGCATCGAGCCGGATCTAGTCACCACCGCTAAGGGCATCGCCGGCGGTATGCCACTGTCTGCTGTGACTGGTCGCGCCGAGATCATGGATGCACCGATGGCCGGTGGCCTCGGCGGTACCTACGGTGGTAACCCGGTGGCTTGCGCAGCTGCTGTCGCTGCTATTGAGGAAATGAAAGAACACAATCTTGCTCTTCGCGCCAAGGAAATCGGCAAGATCATCCACGAGGAACTCGACTCGTTGACTGAGCTGGATGAGATCGCGGAGATCCGTGGCCGCGGCGCAATGATCGCCATCGAGCTCGTAACCAAGGATGGTAAGCCGAATGCGGAGCTGACGGCCAAGGTCGCTGCCGAGTGTAAGGCCGCCGGCGTACTCATCCTCACCTGTGGCCTTGACGGCAACGTCGTGCGCCTGCTTCCATCCCTGGTCATCCCGGAGGAGCTGCTGCGTGACGGCATGCGTGTTCTCGCGGAAGCAATCCGCAACAACATCTAGGGGAGCAAGAATCTATTCGAGGGCCATGCCGTCCAGAAGATTTTTCAAACCAACCTCAAAAGGTTGGTCAGCATAAGGGTTAGCGTCAGGCTGGCCCTTTTTTGCTGTTTTGTACCCACTCATCGCTTCCGCTGCTTGACGCAGCGCAGAATGTTCAGGGGAAATCGCGCAGGGATCAAAAAGCTCGGCTGGGGCTTGGACGTCCCACGCTGAGCCATAAATGAAGGATTCAAGCGCAATGATGCGTTCCATCACCTGCGCAGGCGGGCATCCAGCAGTGATGAGCGCTTGGGCAACAACCTCATACATCTCTTGAGTCCGCGGGGAAGCACCAATGGGCTGCACTGCAATAAGCGGGATCAACGGGGTGTGCCCAGCAAAAACATCGCGGTAAGAACGCGCCCAGGATTCTACTGCCGTGCGGTAGCCCGAACCTGTAGCGATGGCTTGTTCGAGCAGCCTAACATCAACAAGCTGCATCACCGCGTCCTGTATCAAATAGAGCATTTCCTCTTTGCCCGAAATGTGGTTGTAGAGGGCGCTCGGAGCCACATTGAGTCGCTTCGCAACGGCAGTCATGGTCAGCGCTTGATACCCCTTATCCGAGGTAAGGGAGAGCGCGGCTGCACCAATTTTTTCGGCGCTGACCAGAGATTCTGCGGGGCGGCCACGCCCTTTTGCCATGTGACTCTTCCTTCATTAGCAAAACAAATGTACGCTAGGTCACACCATTTAATGAATGGCGTTCATATCCGTGATGGCCGGCACCCACCGGCCCTAGAACAGGAGTAGAAGTATGAATTCTAGCGCACCAAAACATGAAATTGAGCGCGATGTTGTCATCGTCGGAGCCGGCCCAGCAGGCCTCATGGCTGCACGCACGCTGACTAAGGCCGGCAAGTCCGTCGCAGTCCTCGAGGCACGCGAGCGCGTCGGCGGTCGCACCTGGAACGGCCGTGTACGTGACGCCAACGGTGTTGATCACTTTGTTGAGCTTGGTGGCCAGTGGATCTCCCCAGACCAGACCCGCCTCATTGACCTGGTGGATGAGCTGGGCCTGAGCACCTTCCAGCGCTACCGCGAAGGCAAGTCCATCTACGTCTCCCCGGACGGTGAGCGCCACGAATACGAGGGCCCAGTCTTCCCCGCTTCCGAGTCCACACAGGCCGAGATGGACAAGCTGATCAAAATCCTCGATGACCTTGCAGCCGAGATCGGTGCCAAGGAGCCGTGGGCTCACCCGAAGGCTGCCGAGCTGGACTCTATTTCCTTCCGCCACTGGCTGGAGCAGCTCTCTGATGATGAGGAGGCGATTGACAATGTTTCCATCTACGTCGCATCCGGCATGCTGACCAAGCCGTCCTTCACCTTCTCTGCCCTGCAGGCAGTCCTCATGGCTGCTTCTGCCGGGTCCTTCTCTAACCTCGTGGACGAGGACTTCATCCTTGACCGCCGCGTCGAGGGCGGCATGATGTCTGTCTCCGAGACCATGGCCAAGGAGCTCGGTGAAGATGTCTTCCTGGGCACCCCGGTCCGCGAGATCCAGTGGGCACAGCCGGACCCGTCCACCGAGGACAGCCTGAATAACGTTAAGCCTGACGTGCGCAACGGTGTGCCGAATAACGGTAAGCCGGGCGATGTCACGGCCGTCTCCGACAAAGTGATCGTCCACGCCAAGAATGTTGTTATTGCTGTTCCACCAAATCTGTACAACCGCATCTCCTATGTCCCCGCGATGCCACGTGACTTGCACATCGCGCACCAGCACATCTCCATGGGCCTGGTGATCAAGGTTCACGCTATTTACGAAACCCCGTTCTGGCGTGAGAAGGGCCTGTCCGGCACCGGTTTCGGTGGGGGACGCCTGGTCCAGGAGATCTACGACAACACCAACCGTGGCGCCAACATTGCAGGCGGTACCGCTGGTGAGGAAGATACCTACGGCACCCTCGTCGGATTCGTTTCTGATGTGTACGCCGAGGAAATGTGGCACCTGCCGGAAGAAGAGCGCAAGCACCGCATCCTTTCCGCCATGGCGGACTACCTGGGGCCGGAGACCATGGAGCCAATCGCGTTCTACCTCTCCGATATGGCTGCTGAAGAGTGGACCCGCGGCGCGTACGCAACCAGCTACGACCTGGGTGGCCTGTCCCGCTGGGGCCACCTGCAGAACCAACCTGTTGGCCCGATCCACTTCGCTTGCTCCGACATTGCTGATGAGGGCTACCAGCACGTCGATGGCGCTGTCCGTCAGGGCGAGCGAGCTGCCAATGCCATTCTGGCTAATTACTAAGGCAGGGTGATCATGGTCCAGCCAACACAGCAGCCTGCGGACCGTGGGCCGTCGAAAATCCTGGTCGGATACCTTGCCACTCCAGCGGGCTCTGATGCTTTGAACCTTGGCATCGCCTTGGCCAGAAGCTGGGACGCGGACTTGGAGATCGTCATGGTGGTTCCGCATTCAGAGAACTACTCAGGTGCGTATCCTCGCCTCACTGCCCATGAGACGATCATTAGCCGAAAGCTCAACGCGTGGCTTGAGAATGCGTTGGCTAAAGTCCCCGAGGGGATTACGGCCACCGGCCGTGTCGTCTCCGGTGTGGACGAAGCTAATTCACTGCACCGCACCGCCAAGGAACTGGGTTGCGACTTGATTATTTTGGGCACCCGCGGTGGTGGCCTGTTGCGTCGCTTCAGCATTGGGGTTTCGGCGAATGCTCTTTTGCACTCATCAACCATTCCGATTGCGCTTGCGCCGCCACGCTACCAAGCGCCTGAACGGATCAGCCGGGTGTCGTGCATGTTCGGCACCCTGGCTGGCTCACGCCAGTTGATTTCCACGGCGATTCGCACCGCACAGTACACCGACAGCGAACTGCGCTTGATCTCGTTCCACACCGATGAGGATACGGGAGCTATGCCGCACGAGATCGCTGAGACGGTATTGGAAAGCCTCGAAGCTAACGCCAACGAATATCTTGCAGAACAGGCAAAACACCTCGTTGATGAAGGTTTAGCCACCACCGAAATTGTCACCGGCACATCTGTCGCTGAGGCTGCGGCCGAACTTGAGTGGCGTGAGGACGAAATCCTGCTCGCGGGATCGTCCCGGCTTGCCACCGCTGGCCGTATGTTCATGGGGCCACGCGCCGCTAAAGTGCTACGGAGTCTTCCGATTCCGCTACTTGTCACCCCTTCACAAAGCCCGAAGGATGACGATGAGGAGGGGCAGCATGAGTAAACGCAAAGTGGCAAATGAGCTGGCACACCAGCCGTCGCAAAGCGAAAAAGGGCTCATCGCTGGGCGCGTCGGACTTCTTGGAGCCGTCGTCATTGGCGTGAGCTGCATCGCCCCGTCCTACACCTTGACCTCGGGGCTCGGCCCCACGATTTCTGAGGTCGGCGACCACGTCCCGGCGATCCTCCTGCTCGGCTTCTTCCCCATGTTGCTCGTCGCCTTCGCGTACCGCGAGCTGAACAACCGTGTTCCGGATTCCGGTACCTCGTTCACCTGGGCAACCAAGGCTTTTGGCCCGTGGGTCGGCTGGATGGGTGGCTGGGGCCTGATCACAGCAACCATCCTGGTGTTGTCGAATCTAGCTGCCGTGGCCGTGGATTTTTTCTACATCCTGCTGGCACAGCTCACCGGCAATAGTGCATTCGCGGACCTCACCCGCAATCTGTGGGTGAACATCCCAACCACCATCGTGTTCCTAGCCGTCGCCGCCTACATTTCCTACCGCGGCCTCGAATCCACAGAGAAGCTCCAATACTTCCTCGTCGCTCTGCAGCTGTTCACCCTCGTACTCTTCGGCGGAATGGCACTGTGGAATGCGTACCACGGTGGCGGATACGACTTTCACCCGGTAGAAGCTGACTGGTTTAACCCGCTGACGATTGGTGATTTTTCCACTGTCGCCGCAGGAATCTCCCTATCGATCTTCATGTTCTGGGGCTGGGATGTCACCCTAACCATGAATGAGGAAACCAAGGACCCAGAGCGCACCCCGGGGCGGGCAGCCACACTCACCGTGCTGGTGGTCATCACCGTGTACATCCTCACCGCCGTCGCTGTCGTTGCGTGGGCCGGTACTGGTGATACCGGTCTCGGTGCCGGCAACCCGGAGAACCAAGAATCCATTTTCGCGGCACTCGCCGGCCCCGTGATGGGCCCGTGGGCCATCCTCATGTCCATATCAGTTCTGGCGAGTTCTTTCGCCTCACTGCAGTCCACCATCGTCGGCCCGGCGCGCACGCTGCTGGCCATGGGGTACTACAAGGCCCTGCCGGCGGTTTTCGCACACATTAGCCCGAAGTTCCGCACCCCTGGTGTGGCCACCGTGGCTTCTGCCGTTGCCGCCGGTGGTTTTTATGCAGTAACCAGGATCGCCTCCGAGAATGCGCTGTGGGACACCATTACTGCGCTGGGTTTGATGATCTGCTTTTACTACGGCATCACCGCATTTGCCTGCGTGTGGTTCTTCCGTAAGGAGATCACCGACTCTGTCCGCGGTTTCTTCTTCCGGTTCCTGTTTCCATTGATCGGCGGAACGATGCTGTTGACCATGTTCTTCATCACCGCATTTGATTCCATCGACCCGTCCTACGGCTCTGGGTCTTCGATCTTTGGTGTCGGCACGGTCTTTGTCCTCGGCATGGGCATTCTGCTCCTCGGGGTAGTACTCATGCTGTTCACACGACTGCGCCATCCGGAGTTCTTCCGTAGCGAGATTCTGCCACGAGTCACAGCCGAGGAGGATGATACGAATACTGTTTTGACAGTCTAAACATCTGCTTTCCTGTGGCAACATCTCTACACTGGCAGCCACGGGCAAAGGCAGACCACACAATGTGACCCATACTGACCCCAATACGGGACCCGCACTGGGTTCCCCAAACAAAGGAGACATCATGGCTGAGAAAGATCTGTCCTACCGAGTAGAAAACCCGGCGACCGGTGAAATCACCGCGACGTACCCTGGCGCCACCGATGATGAGATCCAGCAGGTTCTCGCCGCCTCGGAGAAAAGCTTCAAGGAGTGGGCCGCCCTCGATATCGCCGAGCGGAAGAAATACGTGCTGCGTGTCGCTGAGCTTTTCGACGAACGCAAGGACGACCTGGTTGACATCATCGGCCGCGAAATGGGCAAGTCCCGCCCCCACGCCATTGACGAGGTAGAGCTGTCCGCCAATATCTTCCGCTACTACGCCAACAACGGTGAAGAGTTCGCTGCTGACCGCAAGATCGAAAGCTACAACGGCGGCACCGCCGTCATCCGCCATCTCCCACTGGGTGCGCTGGTGGGCATCATGCCGTGGAACTTCCCGTACTACCAGGTCGCTCGCTTTGCTGCGCCGAACCTGATGAACGGCAACACCATCATTTTGAAGCATGCTGAGATCTGCCCCGAGTCCTCTGCCGCTATCCAGAAAATCTTCGATGATGCGGGTGTGCCGGCTGGCGTATACCAGAACGTGTACGCCTCCCACGACCAGATCACCACGATGATTGAGGACCCGCGTGTGCAGGGTGTTTCTCTCACCGGTTCGGAGCGTGCCGGCGCAGCCGTCGGCGCAACTGCCGGCAAGAACCTGAAGAAGGCAGTTCTGGAGCTCGGCGGTAATGATGCCTACGTACTCTTGGACTCTGATGATGTGAAGGCTGCCGCAGAGCTGGCGTGGGAAGTCCGCATGTACAACATGGGCCAAGTCTGCAATGGCAACAAGCGCATGATCATCATGGATGACATCTATGACGAGTTCGTGGGTGAGCTGGTGAAGTTGGCGGAAAAGGCCACGCTGGGAACACCGGAAGAAGCCGGCCAAAACGACGTTTATTCCCCGCTGTCCTCCCGCGATGCCGCTGAGCGCCTGGACGAGCAAGTCACTCGCGCTGTCCAGGAAGGTGCAACCCTGCTGGCTGGTGGTGGCCTGGGTGAGAACGCCTACTACGCTCCCGCAGTGCTCACCGATATGGACACCAAGAACTCGGTGTTCTACGAAGAGCTCTTCGGTCCGATCGCCCTGGTGTTCAAGGTCTCCTCTGATGAGGAGGCACTGAAGCTGGCCAACGACACCCAGTACGGTCTCGGTGGCGCGGTCTTTTCCAAGGACAAGGATCGTGCTCGCGCCATCGCTCGTCAGCTGGAGGTTGGTATGTCCAACGTGAACACTCCGGCCGGCGAAGGTGAGGAGATTCCTTTCGGTGGTGTGAAGCGCTCTGGTTTCGGCCGCGAGCTTGGTCCGCTGGGCATGGATGAGTTTGTGAACAAGCAGCTGTATTTCGAAGCGGATTAATCTCGCCCTCCCGCAGCACTGCATAAGACCAGGACGTGCTACCGGCTCCGGTGAGTTGGTAGCACGAGCCCTGAAAGAATCACCTCTCCCACGTACCGTGGGTCGTGGTCGGCACTGTCGGCCAGAAGAATCACACGGTACGAAAAGGAGAGCAATATGCCAACGAAAGCTATCGACGGCAAGGTCGCCCTTGTCACCGGAGCAGCACGCGGTATTGGCCAGGCAATCGCCCTGCGTCTTGCACAGGACGGCGCGGACGTAGCGGTCCTCGACTTGAAGGAAGACAACTGCGCCGACACCGTTTCCCAGATTGAAAAGCTTGGCCGCAAGGCAATCGCGATCGGGGCCGATGTGTCTAAGCGTGACCAGGTTTACGCCGCCATCGACCACACTGAAAGAGAACTGGGTGGCTTTGACATCATCGTGAACAATGCTGGTATTGCGCAGGTCCAGCCGATTGATGAGATCACAGATGAAGAGCTGGACGCTATGTTCAACGTGAACATCAAGAGCGTTGTGTGGGGCATCCAGGCTGCAGCCGCCAAGTTCAAGGAGCGCGGCCACGGTGGCAAGATCATCAACGCCTCCTCCATCGCTGGCCATGACGGCTTCCCGGTGCTGGGCGCTTACTCCGCCTCCAAGTTCGCGGTGCGCGCGCTGACCCAGGTTGCTGCACGTGAATACGCCAGCGACGGCATTACCGTCAACGCGTACTGCCCGGGCATCGTCGGCACCGACATGTGGGTAGACATTGACCGCCGCTTCCACGAGCTGACTGGCGCCGAGCTCGGCTCCACCTACGAGAAGAACGTGGAGAGCATCGCCCTTGGCCGCGCACAGACCCCAGAGGATGTGGCTAACCTTGTGTCCTTCCTCGCCTCGGAAGATTCGGACTACATCACCGGCCAGGCCATCCTGACCGACGGTGGCATGGTCTACCGCTAAACCCCGCCCAACTCCCCGCTACCACCTCGCTGGAGTTGGTAGCGTGGGGCCATGGAATTCAAAGATATGCTCGCTCCCCCGCCGGTTCACCTGCCAGAGGACCCGGCGCAGGGGAGCGATGTGCTTGATAACGCCACCGCCATCGCTCACCCGGACTCCCCCGCTGTCTGGGCTGCCCGGGCCGAGCACGAGCTAGCCGATGGTGACCCGATCGTTGCCTACGCCTACGCCCGCACCGGCTACCACCGTTCGCTTGACCGCCTCCGTGCGAACGGGTGGAAAGGCTGGGGCCCAGTCCCCGCGTCACACGAGCCGAACCAGGCAGTGCTCAAAGCTATCGCCATGCTGGCCCTGGCATCCAAGAAGATCGGAGATGAAGCCGAATACGAGCGCTGCCGCCAAATGCTGTCGGACGCGGACCCGGCTAGCGTCGAGCAGTTCCTCGACTAGACAGCAAACCGCGCCGGCTCGGGCTACGAGGGGGCGCGGTTTTCGTCGATAAGCGGGGATGAGCAGGCGCTTATGCGTTCTTCTCCTCGACGCGCTTGATGGCCTCCTCGGCAATCATTTCCTGGATACCCATGTCCAGCTCGGAGGTGAAGCCGACGCAGGAGCAGTTGATCTCGCCGAGAACGTAGGTGTCCTCTCCGGTCTCATCGTCGTCCGCGAGCATGAAGTCAGCGGTCCAGATCAACGGAATGTTGTCGCCACCGAGGTTCTCGGCGATGACGGGGCGGGCCTCCGCGAACATGTCCACGAGCTCCTGCCACTCCTCCGGCTTCTGGTAGGTGTACTGCGCACCGGAGAACAGGGTTGCGGAGAATGCATCGCCGCCCTCGGCCGGCTTCTTGTGCACCACGAAAACCGGGTGCGGGCCGACCAGCAGAATCCGGATCTCACCCTCGACAATGCGTGGCATGAAGCGCATGTCCACGAGCATGCCGTTGTCGCCCACGATGTACTGGTCACAGAAGTCCATGAACTCGCCGAGCTCGCGGTCCTCGGTGTGGTTGTCCACGGCCTCGGTGCACTTGAGCTTGGTGTCCAGCGGCAGGGCGGTGCCGGGCTCGACGGAGGCAGCCAGGGCTTCGTCGGCCAGGCGGACGCGCCAGATTCCGGAACCGGTGGAACCGCGGTTCTGCTTGAGCACACGCTCACCGTAGGACAGGGAGGTCGGGAACGTGTTGTGGAAGGACTCGACGTCGTAGTACGCGGCGGTATCCTCCGGCACCAGGGAGGTCTTGTTCAGCTTCACCAGGGCATCCTTAGCACCGTAGGAGACCATCTCCTCCGGGGTGGACATGCCTACAAGACCGGCCTCGGACAAGCGGGTGAGCAGGTCGAAGTAGCCTTTCTCGCCTCCCGGGATGTTGCCCGGGTTCACGCGGGAGATGTAGCCGTCGAAGTTGTTGGACACATACTCGAAGATTGCGTCAGACCACTCGGGGCGGAAGAACACAACCTCTGCGTTCCAGCCCTTGTCCTTGATGGCGTTGACAATGGGCATGGTGTCCTTGCGGTGCCCATCGAAGTACTTGTCAGAACCACCCTCGACCTCGAAGACGACGATTGCCTTGTGCACAGTGAATCCCTTTCAGTAGTGCTCAGTATTTTGGATTAAACCCACTTTTGAGATTAAGGCCTAACCGGCTTTCCTGCCCTCACGGGTAGCGGTTTAGTAATTAACCTCACAGCCGGGATACGCCACATAATCCACCTTCGGGGGTAGCCCTTCACATGTATGGTGGCTAGTGACTGTAAGCACGCCACTGGGAGGACACTCGCATGGGAATCGAATTCGATCCGTTTGCCCAATTCCAGGATTTCGCACACCCGGAAAAATTCGTGTCGGCTTCCTGGCTGTCGGCCCGCCTGGGCACGGATGGTCTCCGCGTGGTGGAGTCGGACGAGGACGCGTTCCTCTACGATATCGGCCACATCCCTGGTGCGGTGCGCATTGACTGGCACCGGGACCTCAATGATCAGACGGTGCGGGACTTCATCGACGGTGAAGCCTTTGCCAAGCTCATGGATTCTAAGGGTATCGGCCGCGATGACACCGTGGTCATCTACGGTGACCGCAACAACTGGTGGGCTGCCTACACCGCCTGGGTGTTTGAGCTTTTCGGCCACCCGGATGTGCGCCTCCTCGACGGTGGGCGTGACGCGTGGATGGGCGAGGAACGCGACACATCCTACGCCGTCCCGGATTACCCGTCCCGTAACTACCCGGTGGTGGAGCGTCAGGATAAGCCACGGCGCGCATTCGTCGATGATGTTCGCTCGCGCACCAAGAAGCACCTGCTTATCGACGCTCGCGGGCCCGAGTTCTACGCCGGCGTCGAGCACCTCACCCAAACGGACCCCAACTGCTCCTCCCCCGTCCAGCGTCACGGCCACATCCCGGGCGCGGTGAATCACCCGTGGGGGGCGTCGGTGTATCCGAATGGGCGGGTGAAGGATCGGGCGTCGATAGCTGAGGCTTATGCCCACACCTTGAGCACCGTGGACACGGACAATCCGTCTGTCATCGCGTACTGCAGTGCCGGGCAGTCTGCCGCACACACGTGCTTTATCCTTCGCAACGTGCTCGGCATCGAAGATGTGGCACTGTATGACGGCTCCTGGGTGGAATGGGGCAACATGGTCCGCATGCCCATTGAAAGGGAATTGGACTAGGCCCCGGCTCGTCACTGCGGGCTGTAATTCTTCGGACCTTGCGTGCGATACCTCTTATGTGGGCAGCAGTGCTCTACCCTAAGCTAGGTCCCCGAAATTTTTCGATGAGGAGTTTTTGAATTGTCCGCAGCGTCCAACGCCCTGACCATCAGCAAAGTTCTGGTTGCTAACCGCGGTGAGATCGCCGTCCGCGTCATCCGTGCAGCGAAGGACGCTGGTATCGCCTCCGTGGCTGTCTATGCCGAGCCGGACACTGACGCGCCCTTCGTCGAACTTGCGGACGAAGCGTTTGCCCTCGGCGGCGCCACCGCCGCTGACTCCTACCTGAACTTTGACAAGATCATCGGTGCTGCCAAGGCATCGGGCGCGGACGCTATCCACCCGGGCTACGGCTTCCTGTCCGAGAACGCTGACTTTGCCCAACGCGTCATCGATGAAGGCCTGACCTGGATCGGCCCCTCCCCTGAAGCCATCGCACTGCTGGGTGACAAGGTGGAAGCACGCCAGATCGCCGAGAAGGTTGGCGCACCCATGGCCCCGGGCACCAAAGAGCCTGTGAGCACCGCCGATGAGGTTGTGGCTTTTGCGGACGAATACGGCCTACCCGTAGCCATCAAGGCTGCCTTCGGTGGCGGTGGCCGCGGCATGAAGGTCGCTCACACTCGCGAGGAAATCCCGGAACTCTTCGAATCCGCCACCCGTGAAGCCGTAGCCGCCTTCGGTCGCGGCGAGTGCTTCGTCGAGCGCTACCTTGACCGCGCCCGCCACGTTGAGGCCCAGGTCATTGCGGATAAACACGGCAACGTCATCGTCGCTGGCACCCGCGACTGCACCCTGCAGCGCCGCTTCCAAAAGCTCGTGGAAGAAGCACCCGCCCCGTTCCTCTCCGATGCTCAGCGTGAAGCCATCCACTCCTCGGCCAAGGCGATTGTGAAGGAAGCCGGCTACTACGGCGCTGGCACCGTGGAGTACCTCGTCGGCGCCCCGGAAGCTGATGGCTCTGACGGTCTTGTTTCCTTCCTCGAAGTGAACACCCGCCTCCAGGTGGAACACCCCGTGACTGAGGAAACCTCTGGCATCGACCTCGTCCGCGAGCAGTTCCGCGTCGCCTCCGACCTGCCCCTGCGTCTCACCTCCGATCCGGAGCCACGTGGCCACGCCATCGAGTTCCGCATCAACGGCGAAGACCCCGGCACGAACTTCATGCCGGCACCGGGCACCATCACCCGCTACGTCGAACCCGCTGGCGCCGGCATTCGCGTCGACTCTGGCGTGCGCGCCGGCAACATCGTCGGCGGCCAATTCGACTCGATGCTGGCCAAACTCATTGTCACCGGCGAAGACCGCGACGAAGCCATCCAGCGTGCCCGCCGCGCCCTTGCCGAATACGATGTCGCTGGCCTCCCCACCGTCATCCCCTTCCACCAGGCCGTCCTGAACGACCCAGCTTTCATCGGTGACGGCGAACGCTTCGACGTGTACACCCGTTGGATCGAAGAAGAATTCAATAACACCATCCCGCCGTACCAGGACAGTGACGACGATATTGACGTTTCCGATTCCGAACCGGCAAAACGCACCTACGCCGTTGAAATCGACGGCCGCCGCATCGAAGTTGCCCTCCCCGCCTCCCTCGTCATCGGCAACGGTGCGAAGCGCAAGTCCAAGAAGCGCCGCTCCTCCGGCGCTGCATTGTCGGGCGATGCCGTGCCCGCCCCGATGCAGGGAACCGTGGTTAAGGTCAACGTGGCTGAAGGCGACACCGTCAACGAAGGCGACATCCTGCTCGTCCTCGAAGCCATGAAAATGGAAAACCCCGTCAAGGCCCACAAGTCCGGCACGGTCAGGGGCCTGGCCGCTGAACAAGGCGAACAAGTCAACAAAAATGCAGTACTACTGGAGATCCACTAACTCTTTATGAAGTTCACGCTCGTCCCAGCAACCGAATCCGACCGCACCTACCTGCGCCGCCTGGAATACCTCGCCGATGTCTTCGGCAACGAATCCCGCAGCCGCATCGGCGCCATGCAAAGCCCCGAAGAGTACGTGGACAAATGGTCCCCTGAACGCGACGGCGGATTCATCGCCTACGACGAAGAACGCATCCCCGCCGGTGGCGTGTGGCTACGCTACTGGGCACCGGAGGATGATTACACCGACGCCAACCTCGGACCTAACATCCCCGAACTGTCCATTGCTGTGGAGAACCGCTCCCACGGCCACCAACTCGGCCGCATCCTGCTCCAAGCAGCCTGCGACTTGGCGGCTTCCCAAGGCGCCAGCACCATCGCCCTTCACGTCGAGCCCGGCAACGACCGTGCTCAGCACGTGTACGAGACCTTCGGCTTCACCTGGTCAGACCACCACCCGGAAGTGATGACGAAGCAGCTCTAGGCGGGGATCTCGCGCGTACCGGCCTCACACTGTGCACGATTCCCGTGAACCGTGCACAACCCCCATCAAAACCCCAGGTGTGCCCCCAACTTCTAGCAGTTGAGGGCACACATCCCCCGATCAAGCGCCCCTCGAACCACCCCCTCAAAACTTTTTCGCCAATTGAGGGAACCTAACCGGGGTCCACGGCGGTCTAAGGTCATATGACCGAATTATTCAACGGAATGACCATCACCCGTCCCATTCACCTCGAAGCACTCGGTTCTCGGCCAGGCCTCGTTCCCATTTCAAATACGTTTGGGCTGGCACCGGAGCTGCTCATAGACACCAACCTCGCCTTACGCGACGCCGAGTTTCACCACCAACGCCTTGGCTACCAGATCCCGCAGGCCTACCGCGCGGCAGCGTTTGCCCTGGAAAACCCGCACCTGACGCTGACTGGCTTCGGCGCGCTAGCGCTTTACGGGGCGAAGTTCTTAGGCGATGGGTGTGACACGGTGTTCGCAGAGAAGCAAGTATCACGCTCTCAAAAAGCTGCCCCCGGCAAGCCACACATCACACGCGCAGCCCTCGCCATACACGAAAAGTGGCGCGCCTACCTCCGTGGAACCTGGATCTCCATCGCCTCGCCCGCGGTCGCCGTTGCACACGCACTCAAAGACATACGCCGCGAAAGAGTCGGCTGGCATGTCGTGCCGTGCGGGGACCTTCACCCCACCCTCATCAGGGCCATTCAGCTTATCGACGTCTCCCGCCACCTCACCATCGATCCCCTCCACACCCTTGCCGCCTGCAAGAATCGCCTCGACATCCCTTGGGTTACCGATGCTCTCATCCGCTCCTCCGCGCAGGCCGAATCCCCTAAGGAAACCGAAATGCGGTTGATCGCGGATCAAGTGGCCAAAAAACACGACCTCCACCTGCAGGAACAAGTTCCTGTGCAGGCCAATGGCCGGTGGATCACCCGCTTTGACCTAGCGCTCATCTGTCCCGTGAGCCGACAACGCTTTGGCCTCATGTATGACGGCATCCAGCACTGGGACTATGGCCGGCGCAACAAAGATGCCCGCATTAACCTCGATGCAACGATAGAAGGGTGGGTTCCGCTGCGGTTTTCCAGCGCGAGTTTACCCACGATGTTTGAGGACCTCGACCGCTTCTTCACCCGGGTGCTCAGCCGCTAGATTCGCCTCCCTGCCCCGCTCCTCCCAGTTCCCCGCTCCATCCCTGTGCACGATTTCCGGAAACGGTGCACAACCCACATTAAAGGCCCAGGAGCGCCCGCAACTCCGAGGAGTTGAGGGCAATTGTCAGGCCAGAGCCGGCATCTTCTGGTGCTCGCCCACGAGGAAGACGTTGTCCCGGTCGGTGATGAGGGACTGGTCGTGGGTGACAAAGCCGCAGGCGATGCCACGGTCCTCGACGAGTTGGCGGAGGAGTTTCACGATGTCCCGGGAGCGGGAGGAGTCGAGGGCGGCGGTTGGTTCATCGGCGAGAACCAGTTCTGGTTCGCCCATGAGGGCGCGGGCGATGCCTACGCGCTGGCGTTGGCCGCCGGAAAGGGCGTGCATGTCGCGATCCCCGAGCCCGGCGAGGCCCACGGTTTCAAGCAGTTCATCCGCGCGCGGCTTGCGTGGTTTGATGCCACGGATGTGGTCGGTGACCAGCAGCTGGTCGCGCACGTTCAACGCCGAAATGAGGTTGGCCTGCTGGAAAATCATGCCGATCTTGTCGCGTCGTAGGTCATTGGACACCGGAACCCCGCCAAGGGTAGCGCTGCCGGAATCTGGGGTGATCAAACCGGCGGCGACGGAGAGGAGCGTGGATTTGCCGGAGCCGGACTCGCCAACAATGAAGGTCAGACGGCCAGGCTCAGCGGTGAAGTTGAGCTTGTCCAAGATGGTGCGGCGTTCCTGGCCGTCCTGGAAGGAGACGGTGACGTCAGTGAGTTCGAGCCTAGAAGTGGACATTATGCGACACCTCCGAGTGCGCTTTGGGGATTGACTTTGCTGATAGAACGGGTGGCTACAACGGCGCCTGCCATGCCCAACACCCAGACGAGCAGTGGCGGCAGGGCAATGACACCGAAGGACAAGGTGAACGGGGCCACGCCTTCCATGGCGAACCCGATGCCCAGTCCGATGAGAGCGCCGATGGTCACACCAATGAAGAGGAGGATGGCGGACTGGCCGACGGCGTCCTTGAGCAGGTACTTGTTCGAGGCGCCGATAGCTTTCAAGATGGCCAGGTCACGGGTGCGCTGGATCGTCCAGACGGTGAGGAAAGCCACGATGACCAGCGCAGCAATGGCGTAGAGGAAGCCCTGAATCATCTTCAGCGAGCCCTGTTCCGAGGCGTAGGCGGGAAGGCCGTCAAAAGACTCCTTCAACGGAACACCGCCTTCGATGGCGGGGTCATCGGAGAGCAGGACAGTGCCGTCCGCGTCAGTGTGGAAGACCTCCTGCCACGTCTCGGTGGGGACCCACAAAACAGGCGTGTGGGCGAACATGAGGTCCTCACTGATCGCGTCAACGGGGGTGGTGGTGCCGGCGAGGGAGAGGACGTCGTGAAGCGAATAGTTCAGTGAGGCTGAGGCGACCGCACCATCGCCGAGGACCTCTCCCCCGGGCAACGTGGTGCCGCGCGGCAGCGAAAGGATCGCGACCGATTGCTCCGTGCCATCTGGGCCGGCGACGAGCATCTGGCCGGTGCCCAGCGCGTCCGTGCCGGGCATACTTTGCACGCGCGAGGTAGTGAACGACGGGTCGTGCGGGTCCTCGAAGACCACCGCGGCCGGGTCGAGCGCCTCGAGCGCGGACGTGTTCTGCTTGCCCAACCCCGAGGTCAGACCCGTCAACACAACAACGAGAAGGGTGATCAACGCGACGGTGCCCACGATGAGCCCGAAGCGCCCCTTCGCTTTCTTGATTTCACGGATTCCTACGAACATGCCTCCGATTGTGGCCGTGACCTGCGCGGTTAACATCGGGCTGCGGGTTGAAAAAGGAATCGACCGTTCGGTTGATGTTGGCCCAACCGGTGGCAGCGCTAGTGTTGCCCGCATGACCTCCAACCGCATTTTGGCCACCCTGCGCGTGAGCCTGCACGTGCTGGTGGCCACGCTGTTGGGCGTGGGGCTTGTCGGCGCCATCCGGGACCACCACTGGGCCGCCATCCTCGCCGCGCTGCTGTTCGCGGCAATCTATCTGTTCGGCACGGTGTGGCACCACCACGGCCGCGCGCATTCGCGCCCGCAAACATTGGCGTGGCTGGGTGCGGTAGTGATCGTGTGGGTGCTGCTTGTGGCGCTGTCCCCGACCTTCGTGTGGCTGGAGTTTCCGCTTACCATTCTGGCCTGTTTCCTGCTCCCAACGGGGTGGGGTTTGGCACTGACAGCCGCTCTGCTGGCATACACCTTGAGCGTGACCTTCCCCGCGGACGGCCCGGGCGGGCTCATCGGCCCCACGATTGGCACGGTGCTCGCCGTGGGCATCGTGCACGCTTACAAGGCACTCAACGCGGAGACGGAGCACTACCGCCAGCTAGCCATTGACTTGGAGGCCGCACAGTCGGACCTCGCCGCCGCGGAACATGAGGCAGGGCGCGCGGAGGAGCGGGCGCGCCTGTCGCGGGAAGTGCACGACACGATGGCGCAGGGCTTAAGTTCCATCGTGCTGCTCGGCCGCGCGCTGGATAAGGAGCTGGAAACCGCCGGCGTGCCCGAGTCCGCCCGCGACACGTTGACCACCATCCGCGAAACAGCAGCGGAGAATCTGACGGAGGCCCGCCGTTTCGTCGCCGGTAATGCCGCACCCGCTGCGCCGGTGGAGCGTCTGAGCACTCGCATTGAGCGCCTCGCGCGGTCCGCGGAGCGCCGCCAGAAGGCGCTGGGTGAGACGCTTGAGGTGCGCCTTCAGGTGGTGGATCTGCCAGAGCCCGCCGCGTCAGTCGCCGAGCGGGTTGTGCGGGAGGCGCTCAGCAACGTGGTGCGTCACGCGGGGGCAAGCTTGGCGGTGGTCACCGTGGATAAGCTTGGAACACAGGCGACGGTCGATGTCTACGACAATGGCCGCGGCATCACCGGGCCGTTCGGCTACGGGTTGCAGGGCCTTCAGGCACGCGTCGCGGAGGCCGGTGGCGAGCTCACGGTCGAAGGAAATGTTCTCGCCGCGACCCTACCCATCAAGGAGAACTAATGCTCAACGTCATGCTTATCGACGACCACCCTGTCGTCCGCGCCGGCCTCCGCGCCGTCTTGAACTCCTTTGGTGACATCACCGTGGTTGCTGAAGCCGCCGATGGCGCAGCGAAAGTCCCCGAGGGCGTGGACGTGGTGGTCAGCGACATCCAGATGCCCAATGTGGATGGCATTGAGCTGACCCGCCGCCTCGTCGCCGCTGATGGCCCACCGGTGCTCATCCTGACCACCTATGACACCCAGGCCGATGTCGTGGCCGCAGTGGAAGCAGGCGCCATGGGCTACCTGCTCAAAGACGCACCGGAGGATGAACTCCACGACGCCGTGGTCCGCGCCGCCCACCGCGAGCGCGCCCTGTCCCCGCAGGTAGCCAACGTCCTCGCCGAACGAGTCATGCGCCCTGACGAGGCGCTTTCCCCACGCGAGATCGAACTCCTCCGCCAGGTGCAAACCGGGGCGTCCAACAAGGAAATTGCCGCCGCCCTATTCATTTCCCAGGCCACGGTGAAAACGCACCTGATCCACATCTACTCCAAACTCGGAGTGGACAACCGCACCGCCGCAGTGGAGGTGGCACGGCAAAGGCGGATTATTTAACTACAGCAACGAGGTCGCCGCCCTCCACCTTCGTCGGCTGGCTAAACGCCACCTTCTCCACAACACCATCCACCGGTGCGGAGATGGTAGCTTCCATCTTCATCGCTTCGATGGTGGCCACCTGGTCACCGGCTGCGACCTCATCGCCTACCTTGGCCGTCACGTTGACCACACCGGCGAATGGAGCGGCAACGTGGTTCGGGTTGGAAGGATCTGCCTTCTCTGCTTCGGCGACGGTGGATTCGGCGTTCTCGTCCCGAATAGTCATTGGCCGCACCTGACCGTTGACGGTGAGGATGACCTGGCGCATGCCCTTCTCATCCGGCTCACTGACCGCATCCAGGCGGACGACGAGGGGCGACTGATTCGCATCAATGTCCCCGTAGTAGACCATGATCTCCTTGCCTTCCTCGAGGCCGTAGAAGAACGCCTTGTCGCCGAGCTGGTCCGTGACGCCGTAGAGGCGGCGGTGTTCCATGAGCTCGTCGTATTGCTTGGGAAAGAGCAGCTTGTCCAAAGCAACGCGACGCACACCTGACGCTTCATCACCGTCGGCGATGAGGTCCGCCTCGAGGTCCGCCGGCACCTCGACGGTATGGTCCACCGGTGCGCGGTCTGCCAGGGCTTTCTCACGCAAGGCGGGCCATCCGCCGGGTGGGGTGCCCAATTCGCCTTGGAGGAAGCCGATGACGGATTCCGGGATGTCGTATTTACGCGGGTTGGCAGCGAATTCCTCTGGGGTGACACCGGCACCCACCAGGTAGAGGGCAAGATCCCCCACCACCTTGGAGGACGGCGTCACCTTGGTCGGGCGGCCGAGGATCTCATTGACGCCAGCGTAGTAGTCCTCCACCAGTTCGAAGCGGTCCGCCAAGCCCAAGGCCTTGGCCTGCGTACGCAGGTTGGACAGCTGTCCGCCGGGGATCTCGTGGCGGTAGACGCGGCCGGTGGGGCCAGGGATGCCGGACTCAAACGGCGCGTAGACGGCGCGGACGGCCTCCCAGTACGGCTCCATATCAGAAACCGCCTTAAGCGACAGGCCGGTATCCCGTTCCGTGTTGGCATAGGCAGCAACGAGGGCGGACATGGACGGCTGAGATGTCGTGCCGGCCAACGGCGCGGAGGCTACATCCACCACGTCAGCGCCCGCGGCAGCAGCGGCGAAATAGGTGGCTAGCTGCCCGCCGGCGGTGTCATGGGTGTGCACGTGGACGGGCAGGTCGAAGCGGGAACGCAGCGCCTCAACCAGCTTTGCGGCGGCGGCCGGACGCAGCAAACCAGCCATGTCCTTAATGGCCAGAACGTGCGCGCCGGTGTTCACGATCTCCTCGGCCAAACGCAGGTAGTAGTCCAGCGTGTACAGGTCTTCTGCCGGATCGAGCAGGTTGCCGGAGTACGCCATGGCTACCTCGGCGACGGTGGTGCCGGTGTCCAGGACGGCGTCGATGGCGGGGCGCATCTGGGAGACGTCATTGAGTGCGTCGAAAATGCGGAAGATGTCCACGCCGGACGCGGCGGCCTCCTTGACAAAGGCCCGCGTGACGGACTCCGGATACGGGATGTATCCCACGGTGTTGCGGCCGCGCAGGAGCATCTGGATATTCACGTTGGGCATGGCCTCGCGCAGCGCGTCCAGACGCATCCACGGGGATTCGTGCAAAAACCGCATGGCCACGTCATAGGTCGCGCCACCCCACGCTTCCACGGAGGTGAGCTGCGGGGTCAGATGCCCCACGTGCTTCGCGGCGGCAACCAGCGTGTTCGTGCGGATGCGCGTGGCCAGCAAGGACTGGTGCGCATCGCGGAAGGTCGTCTCCGTGACCCCCAGTGTAGTCTGGTTGCGCAGCTTCTCCGCCCACTTGACCGGACCGAGTTCCAGCAGGTCATCGCGGGAACCACGAGGCAGTTCACCGTAGTCAAGGGCAGGGAGCTTCTTCGAGGGCTGCAGGATCGTCGGCCGCTGACCATTCGGCTGGTTCACGGTCACATTAGCCAGATAGGTCAGGATCTTGCCGGCATCATCAGCGGCCGGTGGTGCCTCCAACAGGCCCGGATGCTCAGCAATAAAGCCGGTGTCAATGCGCTTGTGGCGGAAGTCCGGTTCGCTGAGGAGTGCGCGGAGGAAACCAATATTCGTCGATACGCCATCGACCGTAAACTCGTTGAGGGCGCGCAGGGCACGATCGACGGCGACCTGGAAATCGCGCCCGCGACACGTCATCTTGACCAGCAGCGAATCGAAATTCGGCGTGATCTCTGTGCCCACCGCGACGGAACCGTCCAAGCGCACACCCGCGCCACCCGGCGAGCGGTAGCCTGTGATCGTGCCGGAATCTGGGCGGAAACCATTCGTGGGGTCCTCCGTGGTGATACGGCATTGCAAAGCCGCGCCGGACACCGTGATTTCCTCCTGGCGCACATTCAGATCCGCCAGGGTCGCCCCCGCGGCGATGTACATCTGGTTTTTCACAATGTCGATGCCGGTGACTTCCTCCGTCACCGTGTGCTCCACCTGCACGCGCGGGTTCATCTCAATGAACACGTGATTGCCACGCTCATCCACGAGAAACTCAACGGTACCCGCGCCCTCATAGTTGATCTCTTTGCAGAAATTCACCGCATCCTGGCAAATGCGCTGACGCTGCTCGTCGGTGATGTGCTGCGCGGGCGCGATCTCCACAACTTTCTGGTGACGGCGCTGCACGGAACAATCGCGCTCAAACAGGTGCACCACGTTGCCGTGCGAATCTGCCAGAATCTGCACCTCAATGTGCTGCGGATTGATCACCGCGCGCTCAATGTACACATCCGGGTCGCCGAATGCCGCCTCCGCTTCGCGCGAAGCTTCCGCCGCGAGGGTCTCAAGGTCCTCTCGCTTTTCGACGAACCTCATCCCCCTTCCGCCACCCCCCGCCACGGCCTTGACAAACACGGGGAACTCAAAGTCCTCAGCGAATCGTGCCAGTTCTTTCGGGTCCGCTGATGGCTCCGAATCCTTCAGGGTGGGCAACCCGGCGCGCTCGGCGGCGCGGACTGCGGCGGCCTTGTCACCCGTCAGGTCCAGAGTTTCTGGGGAAGGTCCGATGAACTTAATGCCCTCTTCGGCACAGCGGCGTGCCAGCTGCGCGCGTTCGGAGAGGAAACCGTAGCCGGGGTACACCGCATCAGCGCTGGACTGCTTCGCAGCGCGGATGATCTCCTCAATGTCCAGGTACGCCTTGACGGGTTGGCCCGCCACACCGATCTGCACGGCTTCGTCCGCGAAGGGACGGTGGAAACAATGGCGGTCCTCCCGAGGATACACCGCGACGGTTTTCGCACCGGTTTCAAAGGCGGCGCGAAATGCGCGCACCGCGATCTCGCCACGGTTAGCAACGAGGATTTTGGAAAACGTGGGCAGGTTCTCCCTGCCAATTCCGTTAGTGGATGTAGTCATGGCAGCTCCTCGGGGAGTTCGGGATTAATTCAAGTCTGTTTTGTGCACCAAGCGGCGTGCGGCCTCGGTGATGGAACCAGACAGCGACGGGTACACGGCCATAGAGTTGGCCAACTCCTCAACAGTGAGGTTGTTGGTCACTGCGATGGTGAGGGACAAGATGAGCTCCGATGCTGTCGGCGCAACGATCACACCACCGAGCACCTGGCCGGAGCCCTTACGGGAGAAGATCTTCACAAAACCAGAGGTCAGGGAACGCATCTTGGCGCGCGGGTTGGTGGCCAAGTCGAGTTTGATGATGTCGGCGTCGTACTCACCGTTCTTAATCTGAGCCTCAGTAATACCCACCGCGGCGATCTCCGGGCGGGTGAACACAGCGTTGCCCACGGTGCGAATGCGCAGCGGCTCCACACCCTCACCCAGCGCGTGATACATGGCAATGCGGCCCTGCATCGCAGCCACAGATGCCAGAGGCATGAGGTCCGTGCAGTCACCCGCCGCGTAAATGCCGGACACGTTGGTGCGGGAGACGCGGTCCACATGAATGTGACCAGACGGAGTGATGTCCACGCCTTGGGATTCGAGCATGAGCTCCTTGGTGTTCGGGATAGAACCAATGGACATCAAACAATGGGAGCCGGTGATCTCACGACCATCGCTCGTGCGCACGATCACGCCGTCGCCGGTGTTCTCCACGCTTTCAACGCGTGCGTCTTTCACCAGCGTCACATCACGGTTGGACAGGACCTGCTCCAGCACGTCTGCCGCATCCGCGTCATCGTGCGGGAGGATACGGTCGGCGGAACCAACCATGGTGACTTTCACACCAAGCTCAGCGTAAGCGGAGACGAACTCCGCACCTGTCACACCAGAGCCGACCACGACGAGGTGCTCCGGCTCCTCAATCAGGTCATACATCTGCTGCCAGTTCAGAATGCGGCGGCCATCCGGCTTCGCATCCGGCAACACACGCGGGGAAGCGCCGGTGGAAATGAGCACGATGTCACAGTCAAAGGTCTCCATCGTGCCGTCCGGCAACTCCGCCTTCACGCGGTGCGTGGTGTGACCTTCCTGGCGGGAAGCGAATCGGCCCTTGCCGTTGACCACACGCACACCGGCGCGCTCCAACTGCTGGCGGATGTCACGGGACTGTTCCGACGCCAGCGCCACAACACGGTTATTCAGCGCCGGGATGGACAAGTTCACATCCCCCAGGCCGTGCTTCAGGCCCATGGCGTCTGCACGACGAAGGTCAGTTTTCACGTTCGTGCCCGCGATGAAGCCTTTGGACGGCACCACATCACGCAGAATGCCCGAGCCACCCACACCAAGCTGCTCAATGAGAGTGATGTCCGCACCGTACTGGCTGCCCACCAGCGCCGCCTCGTATCCGCCCGGGCCGCCGCCGATAATGACAATTTTCTTGGACACGCACGTCTCCTTACACAGATTGCGTCAATCAGGGTTTAAAAGATTCCGTCCGCCCACTCTAGCCGTCAAGCAAAATCCGTGCCCAACGTGTGTCCGCTTGTCTAGTTGACCTAGACCTAACTAGGTA
>NZ_JRNG01000025.1:0-19327 GCF_000759055.1 Corynebacterium tuscaniense DNF00037
GTCGATAAGCTCCTTGGCCATCTGCGCCTGCTCAGCGCTGAGCTTCGGCTTGGGGCCGGCGACCCTGCCCTGTGCGCGGGCGTGCGCCACGCCCTCACGGGTGCGCTGGACAAGCAGGTCACGCTCCCACTCGGCAAGACTTGCCATGACGTTGATAACCACCTTGTCGGTGGGCTTCGACGTGTCCAGCGCTGGCTCCAACACCTTGACGTTGATGTCACGCTCGGCGAGGTCAGCGATGGTGTTCACGGTGTCCGCGAGGCTGCGGCCGAGCCTGTCCAAGCGCGTGACAACGAGCGTGTCGTCGGGGCGCATGTACGCCAGCGCGTCATCAAGACCAGGCCGTTGCCAGTTGGTGCCGGAGATGGTGTCTGAGTAGATGTGGTCCGGGTCGCAGCCAGAGCCTGAACGCTCAGATGACTTCGAGCCTGACTTCTAGCCTGGAACCGCTGGTAGAAGTAGCTGTATCTGAGGCAATGTCGAAAGAGCCTAAGAGCCTGCACGAGGCAGCAGAAGCCTCTAAGAAGGCTCGCAGCGCTCTGCTCCAGGAGAAGGAGTCCAACGAAAAGCTGCTGGAGGAGATACGCGCAGAACGCAAGCAGTATAACGACGATATGGAAAAGTCGAACACGAACTTTATTAAGGCCTGCATGTCTGCCTCGTGGATTGCAGCCAGTGTTCTCTTCGTTGCTATCGCACTCGTTGCTGTCGGAGCCTTGGGGAACGGGCTGCTAAGTATGCTCGGCATACCCGACGGCGTGTCTGCCTTGTGGGGTCACGTCCAGGAGGCCAACGGCATCGGCCCAACACTGGGCTGGTTGGCGTTAACACTTATCGTCATAGGGGTTCTTATAGCGCTTATGACCTGGATGTTGTCCCAGGCTGCGCCGGGTATTGCTCACTTAGTCGAGGAATACCGTCGCAATCACCCGAGGAAAGAAACGAACCACTAACTAGAACACGTGCACCGTAAAAAGTAAAAATCCCCACAACACAGCGTAGCGGTTAACCGCTACGCTTCTTTTATGCTCTTCCTATGCCCCAACTTTGCAACAGCACCAATAAACTGGCGCCCCGGTTATAAGTTGGGGCGCCAAGTCGATGTGCTCGAGTCGGGGGATGTTAGTGGCCGGTGCCAAGCCGGCCAGACAGGCGGTTCAGCCGGTCCTGACTGGGACCGTCGAGCCCGATAATGGACACGGTTTTGCCTCTGTCCTGGAACTTCTGCGTAATCGCGTCAAAGGTCGCGACCGTGGAGGCATCCCAGATCTCCGCCTCAGTGAGATCAATAGTGATATGACGGGCAGAATCGGTGTAATCAAAGCGATAAACCAGGTCATTGCTTGATGCCCAAAACAACTGGCCATGCACCCGGTAGGTACGAGTATCAATCTCTCCATCGCCGTCGCCGTCGATCTCGGAGACCTTTTCAATGGAAGCGATATGTGCCATCCGACGGGCGAACATGATCATCGCGGTGACCACACCCAACACCACACCAATGGCCAGGTTGCTGGTGGCTAGGGTGGCAATAATCGTCACGGCCATAACAATGGTCTCAGAGACCGGCATGAGTTTAAGGGTGCGTGGATGCACCGAGTGCCAGTCGATGGTGCCGACCGAGACCATGATCATGATTGCCACCAGCGCAGCCATCGGGATCATGCCAACGATGTCGCCCAGTGCCAGGACCAGGACCAGCAGGAACACACCGGCTAACAGGGTGGATAGGCGGGTACGTGCCCCGGATTCGCGGACGTTGATCATGGTTTGACCGATCATCGCGCAGCCACCCATGCCGCCGAAGAAACCGGAGGCAATATTAGCCACCCCCTGTCCCCAGGATTCACGAGTTTTATCGGAATGAGTGTCGGTGATGTCATCGACGAGCTTGGCGGTCATCAACGATTCCATGAGACCGACCACGGCCATGGCCAGGGCATAAGGCGCGATGATCTGCAGGGTCTCCAACGTCCACGGCACGTTCGGAATAAACAGGGACGGTAAGGTCTCCGGCATCTTGCCCATGTCCGAGACCGTCGGGACAGTCAAACCGGCGGCAATGACCAAACCGGTGAGCACGATAATCGTGACCAGCGGGGCGGGGATCACACTGGTGAGCTTGGGGAAGAAAATCATGATCACCACACCCAAGCCGACGAGTGGGTAGACTATCCAAGGCACATCAATGAGGTGTTCGAGTTGGGCGGTGAAAATCATAATGCCCAGTGCATTGACGAAACCCAGCATCACCGATCGGGGGATAAAACGCTGAAGTTTCGCCACACCGAGGGCGCCGAGCACGATTTGTAGGACACCGCCCAACAGGACGGTGGCGATGAAATAATCCATCCCGTAACCACGCGCCACAGGAGCAATGACTAGGGCAATAGCCCCGGTGGCGCCGGTGATCATTGCCGGGCGGCCACCGGTAAAGGCGATCGCAATGGCCATGACTACCGAGGAAAACAGACCCATGGCTGGGTCAACACCGGCAAGGATGGAAAAGGCAATGGCCTCAGGGATCAGCGCCAGGGATACCGCCAGTCCGGCCAGAATCTCTATACGGATACGGGCGGGGGAAGAAAATGCGTAACGGAAGGATGCGATGATCCCGGTAGGGGCATCAGCGCCGTCTGGACTCAGGAGGGGGCGGGGGGCCGCCGTGCTAGTTTCAGTCATAGATGTCCAATCTTTGAGGGGATAGGTAACTGGGCGAACGCCCGAAAGGAATCCAACCCTCTAGTAACTTTAGGTTTGGTGATGGTGGTCATGGTAGCGGGAGTTTTACTCAACCGCCAACCCAGGCACAGGAACCCGTGGGCAACATCACCGTGAAGGAGAACAGGCAATGCAAAACAGTAATTTCAAGATCGGCGAGGTCGTTGACCAGACGGGGTTGTCGATTCCCACCTTGCGTTATTATGACAACGTCGGCCTGATTACCCCATCGGGGCGTAGCCCTGGTGGGTTCAGGCTTTATAGTGAGGCTGATGTACGTCGTGTTTTGCTGGTGCGACGGATGAAACCGCTGGGGTTTACTCTGGATCAGATGCGGGAATTCCTGGAAGCTGCAGAGATTCTTCATAGTTCAGATGGCGGGCAGGAAAGTGATACCGCACAGCAGGCACGGAGTAATGCCAAGGCCACCCTTGCCGACATTCGTGAGGAGACGCGCACCCGCTACGAAAAGCTACGCAAGCAAATTGCCTACGCTGAGGAATTCCTCGATCTGGTCAACACCCTGGCACCCTAAACTGCCCCCATCCTTCGCAGGGAGAAAAAGACCATCGTATTGAATGCGCTCTGTCGAATCGCGTTCCAGATGAAGTGGACGAACGCCCGCGGCCTCTCCGGAGTGGATGGCGATAGTACAGAGGACTTCTGAAATCCGTGCAGACGACTCCTCAAAACGACACAGTCATCCAAGGTCACAAAAACGAAAATTGTCACTTAACCCCATCACTTCCAAACCGGCTTAAGTGACAAAATGCCATCGCTAAAGTCCCGATTTGAGTCCCAGGACGTGCGCCTTAAGAGAAATAACTAAAGCCCCTACCAGTGTTTCTCCTGGTAGGGGCTTGGAAGTTGGTAGCGGGGGCAGGATTCGAACCTACGACCTCTGGGGTAACAAGAGCCGTGTCATACTTCCTGCGAACGCCACGGTTGAGCAGTGTCGCCCCCGATACACGAAGGCAGATCTCCCCCGAACTGCCGGCTCCCGTGGCGTTCCTTCGTAAGAGCTTTGCGCGCCGCAGCGCATGCGCGCGATTGTTGACGTGTCACACACTGCAACCTAGTTCCACACGATCTGCACCGATTCAGGGTTAAAGGTCTTGGTGCCGCGCACGCCACGGCGCAGGCGCACCTGGCACAGGGTATTGATGACTCGGCGCTGCACGGCAAGCTCTGCGTTGTCGAAGGCATCCACGGGCGAGGCGTAGCCGGTTGTGTCGAGCAGCGCCGATGCGCCAGCAAGACGGGCACGGCGCGTTTCGAGTTTCTCGATCTGCGGCTCATAACGGTTTCGCGCGCGCTTGAGGTCACGGGCCTCGATAAGCTCCTCATCGTAGTCAGCCTGGACGCGGGCGAGCTTTGCGCGAAGCTCAGCGAGTTCGTCGTCGATGGCGTTGACCTCGTCGTCGTCCACAGTCGGCAGCAGGTCCGCCAGGTCGTCACGGCCAAGGCGGGCGCGGATCACGGCGAGCACAAAATCATCGACGCTATGTGTGCGCACTAATCCACAGGCGGCGCAGCGGTAGCGGTCGGCATGCGTGCGCACAGGGTTGCCGCACTCGTCGCAGACATACAGACCCGAGCCGAGATGGCGGCGAGTGTTCCGGCGCTCCTTGTTGGTCAGCCGGTCGGGATCATCGAGCACGTTCTGCACACGCCACCACAAATCGGGTGTGACGATCGGCTCCCACTGCCCTTTCACAGGCTCGCCGGTATCGGGGTCGCGGACGATATGCGTGACACGGCGGTATTTGTTCTTCACGCCTTTGCGCTTGGCCTTCTTATATGTGGAGTAGCCGGCATACACGGGGTTGCGCAGGATCGAGTGCAACGATGTGTAGGCCAACGGCTGCTCGTCGGGAACCGACTTTTCTTCCTGGCCAGCAGCGCGGCGGCGTGCGTTGCGCTCCTTAACCACGGTGTGCATATGGCGCGGCGTGGTCGGGATATCCGGCAAGCCTGGCTGATCGACCCCAGATAAGGCGCGTGCGATGTCGCGCATGGAGTTGCCCCGCTCGACAGCGCGGAACATACCGAGCACGGCGGCGGCTTCGGATGGGATGATCTCGCCGGTGGAGGTGTAGCCGATAGGGCGGACACCGCCGGAGTACCAGCGGCCCTGCTCGGCGCGCTGCTGTTGCGCACGGGATTGGCGCATGCTCTTCCGCTCGATCTCGCCGCGTGCCACGGCTGCTTTAATACGCGCGTACATTCTGCCGCCGTCGGTGGCAAGGTCAGCATCACCGTTCGCGGTGACGAGTTTCAGCCCCTGCTCCTCTGCCCTGTCGATCCACTCTTCGAGCTGCCAGGGCTGCCGCGTGAGGCGGTCGAGGTCCCAGCAAATGATTGCGTCGATCTCGCCGCGCTCAAAGGACGCCACCATGGCGTCGTAGTCGGGGCGGTCCACGTCCTTCTTCGACGCGGAGATCGACTGATCGACGTAGGTATGCACGACGTCCCAGCCACGTTGCTCGGCAAGGGCTTCGCAGTCCTGACGCTGCCGGTCGATGGCGAGGCCGTCCATGGCAGCATCGAGCGAGATACGGAGGTAAATAGCAGCACGTGTAGTCATACGCTATTCATAGCGCATTTAGGTTACATTGAAACGAAACTCCACGACATCCCCATCAGCCATAACGTAGTCCTTGCCCTCCTGGCGGACCTTGCCGGCAGCGCGGGCTTCAGCCATGGAGCCAAGCTGGTCGAGGTCTTCAAAGGCAACGATTTCGGCTTTGATGAAGCCCTTTTCAAAGTCGGTGTGGATCACGCCGGCGGCCTTGGGGGCGGTGTCGCCCTTGTGGATGGTCCAGGCGCGGGCTTCCTTCGGGCCGGCGGTGAGGTAGGTCTGCAGACCGAGGGTCTCAAAACCAGCGCGGGCCAGGGTTTCCAGGCCGGGTTCGTCTTGGCCGACGGAGGCGAGGAGTTCGGCAGCGTCATCGTCCTCAAGCTCGAGTAGCTCGGTTTCCGTCTGGGCGTCGAGGAAGACTGCCCCGGCGGGGGCGACGAGTTCGCGCAGTTCCGCCTTCTTGGCCTCGTCAGTGAGCACGCCCTCGTCGGAGTTGAAGACGTAGAGGAACGGCTTCGCCGTCATGAGGTGAAGGTCGCGGACGAGCGAGAGATCAATTTCACCGTTCTTGGCGGCGGCAAACAGCGTGCGGTCGGACTCGAGGATGGTCTGTGCTTTCTTGGTTTCCTCCACCTGCACGGCGATATCCTTGTTCTTGCGCGCTTCCTTCTCAAGGCGAGGCAGGGCCTTCTCAATGGTCTGCAGGTCCGCCAAGATGAGCTCGGTGTTGATCACCGCGATGTCGCTGGCGGGGTCGACGCGACCATCAACGTGGATGACATTGTCATCGGAGAACGCGCGCACGACTTGGCAGATCGCGTCGGCCTCACGGATGTTGGCTAGAAACGCGTTGCCCATGCCTTCACCTTCGGACGCACCCTTGACGATGCCGGCGATGTCCACGAAGGACACCGTTGCCGGCAGGATCTCCGCCGAACCGAAGATCTCCGCCAGGCGGTTAAGGCGCGTATCCGGCAGTGGCACCAGGCCAACGTTCGGCTCAATGGTGGCAAACGGGTAATTCGCCGCCAGAACCTCATTACGGGTCAGTGCGTTGAACAGGGTGGACTTGCCCACGTTGGGCAGACCGACAATTCCAAGAGTAAGGCTCACGAGGGCCCATGATAGCCGACGCTCCCGCACCCCTTAGCGCCGGATACTGCTGTGCTGGGCCGACACGGTGGTGGCAGGGATCGTCGAAAAGCGAATGCTGGGGCACAATAGGACGCGTGAGTTCAACGAAAAACAGCGACGCAACCCAACAGTCGCCCGAGGCACCAGCTGACAAGGTGACAAAGACGGGCTACGACAACCGCGTGGACCGTTCCGTTGTGCTGAACTCCTGGGTGCGCTCGACCGCGCTGTTCTCACTGCGCATGCTGGCAATCTTTGTCCTGCTTGGCGCGCTCGCCTACCTGCTGGGCAAGTTTTGGGCCGGCGTGCTGCCTGTTATTCTCGCCCTCATCGTGTGCACGGTCCTCGCCCCACCGACGACGTTCATGCGCAACCGTGGTGTGCCCGCTGGCTTGTCTGCTTTAATTTCCATGCTGCTGGCTGTGGCAGTGCTGATGTTCTTTGTGTCCATCATCCTGCCAGATATCATGCGCAACTCCCGCGTCTTGGTCAGCCAAGCCGCACAGGGTATTCAGAACCTACAGCTATGGCTCCAGAACCAAGAGACCCTGCCGTTTTCCATCGACGGGGAGAAGCTGGACACCGCATTCCAGGAAGCCGCGTCGTGGCTGCAGGACCGCGCCGGCGCGATCGCGGGCGGAATCTTCTCCGGAATTGGCACGGCCACGTCCATGGCAGTCACGTTCGTTGTGGTGCTCGTGCTCACCTTCTTTTTCCTCAAAGACGGCCCAAAATTTCTCCCGTGGCTGCGAAACGCCACTGGTGGCCGCGCGGGTTTGCACGCCACGGAACTGCTGACCCGCTCGTGGGACACTCTCAGCGGCTATATTCGCGCGCAGGCGGTCGTGTCCTTCATCGATGCGCTGTTCATCGGCATCGGTATCTACCTCGTTGGCGTGCCGCTCGCTTTCACGCTAGCGGTGATCACATTCATGGCGGGATTCATCCCACTGGTCGGCGCGATCGTGGCTGGGGCATTGGCGGTGCTCATCGCGCTGGTTTCGCTCGGGTTCACGCAGGCGCTGATCGTACTGGGCATCGTCATCGCCGTGCAGCAGCTGGAAGGCAATGTGCTTTCCCCACTGCTGCAGTCACGTGCGATGAATCTGCACCCGGTCATCGTGTTGGTCTCCGTGACGGTGGGTGGCGGCCTCTTCGGACTCATGGGCGCGTTCCTCGCCGTCCCTGTCGCAGCCACGGTCGCTGTAGTCTTCCGCTACATCCAAGACATGCTGCGTATTCACGCTGGGGAAGTCCGCGCCGACGACCTCAACTTCTCCACGGATGTCGGCCGCGCCCTCGCCGAAGCCGAAGAAGCAGAAAGCGCGAAATCCCGCGAAGACTTGTCCACGCAAAGTGGCTGGGCTGCACCTCATATCACCGAAAAGCTTCTCGACGCATCACCAGCCCCCACCTCCCTTCGTCTCCCCTTCGACAAACTGTCTTTACGTTGGAACAGGGATCAAACGGCCAACGATGCGGAATCTGATGGGCAATCTGCCAAGCAGTCTTCCGGCGGACGACATACCCGCTTCGACTGGCTCAGCCGTCGCCTACCGCGCCGGGACCACCCGAACTCACACTCAGAAACTGACGAATAAATGTTCGATTAACCGCGCCGTGGCGCCTGCGTTGTGTTCCCCTCGTGTGGAACGGTGGATGCTATGTCTTACGCGTATATAGCAGCACCCACTACCCCAGTAGCGAGTGTGACACCCTTGCTGTTCACGTTCTTCCTCGGCCTTCTGCTTGGTGCAGTCGTGGGAGCTGCCGCCTATGCCCTACTGCGCCAGCGCAACGCACCACCGCAGCAGCAGCCCGCCCCCACCCCGGAATACGCGGCGCGCCAGGGGAAAGAACTAGAGATTCTTCGCGCATCCGTAGAGCGGCTTTCCTCCCAGGTGCGTGACATGAATGAAGATAGCGCTGTCACCCAATCGACGCTGGTGGCGCAGGTGCAGGCGGTGACGAGGGCGTCGGCACGCTTGGGGGATCGTACCGATCAGCTGGTTTCCGCACTGCGCTCCCCCAACGTGCGTGGCCGGTGGGGCGAGATACAGTTGGAACGCGTCGTGGAGCTGGGCGGCATGAAGAAATACTGCGATTTTGATGTGCAGGCAACCGCTCACGCAGATGGCCAAACGCTGCGCCCAGATATGGTGATCCGGCTCAGCGGGAACCGCAACATCGTCGTGGATGCGAAGGTGCCTTTTTCCGCTTACCTCGATGCGCTAGCCACGGACGACCCGGAAGAAAAAGCCGGGTATTTGCGCCGACATTGCCACCTCTTGCGCTCACACGTGGACGCGTTGTCCAACAAGAGGTACATCAACGCGTTCCAGCCCACGCCGGAATTCATCGTGTTGTTCATCCCCTCCGACCCCTTCCTTGACGCGGCGTTGGAGCAAGATCCGACCCTGCTCGATGATGCGTTTGCGAAAAACATCGTCCTTGCCACACCCACCACCCTCTTCGCACTACTGAAGACCGTGGCGCTGGGGTGGAAGCACGAAGATATGTCGGATAAAGCCCTCGAAGTCCAACGCCTTGGCGCTGAGCTGTACACCCGCCTGGGAAAAATGGCGGAGCATTACAATCGTGTCGGGGCATCCCTCGACAAGGCAGTGGAGGCTTTCAACGCCACGCTCGGCTCCATGGACTCCCGCGTCATGGTTACCGCCCGCCGCCTCCACGAGGTTGATATGCCAACCCAATCCTCCACACCCCCACCAGAACTTCGTTCCGTGTCCGCCCGCGCGCGCGTGATCCACGAAACGGAACTGCCTCCGAGGTAACATGTTGGACCGTGTCTCATGTCTCTCCACGAACGTCGCCCACCCAGGACACCACAGTGTCCGGCTTCTCTTTGGGCTCGGGACTGAGCATCCTCATCGCAGCGCTGGTCACCGGCGGCCTGATCTCCCTGTACACGCAGGTGATTGGCTGGCCTTTCCTGGCTATCTTCGCGCTGGCATCCATCATCGTGGCAACGTTTGTGAATCCCCGTGGCCTTTTCATCACCGTGGTATCAATCCCACTGTTATTCACATTCTTTTTACTAGCCACGGGGACCCTCAACGCATATTTTTCACTGCCTGAAGGACAAACATCACTCGGCCGGACATCGGTATTGGTGATTCTTTATCCGCTGGTGCAGTTTTTCCCCGTGCTCGCCGCGGTGACGCTGGGTGCGCTATTCATCACCGTCGTGCGCTATCTGCTGCTCAAACGGCTTAACGACGACATACAGCGCCACGAACTCCGCCAACGCCGCCGCACCAACGAAGCTAACCGGCGCACCGCCCGCGAAGCGTCCCGTTCACGGCACCTGCCTAAACGCAAGGCTGAACCTGCCCCCGAGAGGCCCGTTGAGCGTACAGCTGAGCTGCAACCTCAGCCCCCCATCAAGCGCACCCCTCAACGCCCTGCAGCGCCCAAACCACGGCCAAGGCGCCCGGACAGCGCCCCTACCCCAGCCTCTACTGCGAAGCGAACTAGCCGCAGCCGCAGTCGCAGCCTCAATGGCAACAGCAACCAGGTCACTGTTGAAGAGTTGTTGGCAAGGAGGCGGAGGGAACGGGAAGCGTCGAAGAAGACGTCGACAAGCAGGGTGCGCCACAGGCTCAGCGACGACCTGTACGGCGACTAAGCCTGCTTGCGGCGCGGCACGCGCAGATCACGCGGCAACGCGAACGTGATGGTTTCTGTCGTGGTGGTGACTTCCTCGACGTTATCGAAGCCATGCGCGGCTAGGTGATCAATCACCTCGCGCACCAAGATCTCCGGCACAGACGCGCCTGACGTCACGCCAACAGTGGTGACACCATCGAGCCACGCGTCCTCGATCTGCGTGGCGTAATCCACCAAATGAGCGTCTTGCGTGCCGTTCTGCAGAGCGACCTCAACGAGACGCTTGGAGTTTGAGGAATTCTGGGAGCCCACCACAATCATGAGCTCACAGCGTGGCGCGATCGCCTTCACGGCGACCTGGCGGTTCTGGGTGGCGTAACAAATATCGTCGCTCGGCGGGTCCTCCAAGCTCGGGTATTTCTCGCGCAGGCGGGCAACGATCTCCATGGTCTCGTCCACCGACAACGTGGTTTGGGAGAGCCACACGAGCTTCTGGTCTGCCGGGAAATCGGGCACTTTTTCCACGCCTTCGAGCCCGTCAACCAGGTGCACAACCTCCGGCGCTTCGCCGGCGGTGCCCTCAACTTCCTCGTGGCCTTCGTGGCCAACAAGGAGGATCTGGTAGCCGTCACGGGCGAAACGCTTCACCTCGTTGTGGACCTTGGTTACCAACGGGCACGATGCGTCAAGAGCAAGCAGGTTGCGGCGCCGCGCGGACTCACGTACTGCCGGAGAAACGCCGTGCGCGGAAAAGACGACGTGGGCGCCTTCCGGCACCTCGTCGGTCTCGTCCACGAAGATCACTCCGCGCTGCGACAACGTTTCCACCACGTACTTGTTGTGGACAATCTCCTTGCGGACATAAATAGGTGCGCCGTACTTTTCCAGCGCCTTTTCTACTGTCTCCACCGCACGGTCTACACCCGCACAGTACCCGCGGGGGGCGGCCAGAAGGACGTTCTTTCCGGTGCTTGACATGGTTCCCCAGGGTAATGGATTGGCGCGGGAAAGGTAAGCTGGCCCGCACGAGAGTCAACACACGAGGTAGAAGGGGGCGCGAGCACAGTGACAGGGCAACCGCCGAAGAACTCACCGGAGACTCCGTGGTCTGTGGCCCAGGTCAACGACAGTGTCAAGAAGTGGATTGAACGCCTTGGCTGGTTGTGGATCGAGGGGCAGCTCACGCAGGTGAATATGAAGCCGACGTGGAAGCTGTCATATCTCACGCTGCGCGATACCCAGCAGGAGATGAGCCTGCAGCTCACCGCGCGCACGGATCTGCTGCGCTCGATGCCGGCGCCGCTTAAAGACGGTGACCGGGTGGTCGTGTGCGGCAAACCCGCGTTCTACGCCGGACGCGGCTCTTTTTCCATGTGGGTGACGGAAATCCGCCACGTCGGCGAGGGTGAACTGCTGGCCAAGATTGAACGCCTGCGCGCGCTGCTCAACAGCGAGGGATTGTTTGATCCGGCGCGCAAACTGCCACTCCCCTACCTGCCGCGCCGGGTGGGACTGATCACTGGGCGCGGGTCAGCGGCGGAGCGCGACGTGTTGTCCGTGGCCAAGGACCGCTGGCCGGCGGTGAACTTCCGCGTGATCAACACCGCGGTGCAGGGCCCGGGCACGGTTCCGGAGGTCATCGCCGCGCTGCAGGAACTGGATGCGGACCCCACCGTGGATGTGATCATCATTGCCCGTGGTGGTGGCTCGGTTGAGGACCTGTTGCCTTTCTCCGAGGAAGCCCTCCAGCGCGCCGTCGCCGTGGCCCGCACCCCAGTTGTCTCCGCGATCGGACACGAGCCGGATAACCCGGTGCTGGATAACGTTGCGGACCTGCGCACCGCCACCCCCACCGATGCTGCCAAGCGCGTCGTGCCCGATGTTGCTGCCGAATTTTCGCTTATCGACGAAGCTCGCGCCCGCACCGCCTCCGCCCTCCGCGCCTGGGTCCACCGGGAGCGCGAAGGCCTTAAACAGTTGCGTTCCCGGCCAGTGGTGGCGAATCCGTTGACGCCGATTGTAATGCGTCGGGAAGAGTTGGAGCGCGCCCAGGGCGCCATTCGTCGTGATATTTCGCGGCTGCTCGCCCAGGAATCCGCCGAGGTTCGTTCGTTGCGCGCCCAGGTCTCCGCGCTGGGGCCGGCCGCGACATTGGCACGCGGCTACGCCGTGGTGCAGGTACAGCCGCGCGATGGCTCCGAACCAGAAGTGGTCACCAGCATCAGCCAGGCCCCGCCGGGGTCGCCCTTGCGCATCCGCGTTGGGGATGGCTCCATCACCGCCGCCGGCATGTCCACCACACCCGCAGAGTAACTGCAGAACAACTGCAGATTAGATACTGCAGATTAGATAAGGAACACACGATGACAGAGAACACCTTCGGCCAAGGCGCCCCGAATGACGATGCCTTCCCGGCCCCCGAAACCCTCACCTACGAGCAGGCACGCGACCAGCTCATTGAGACCGTGAAGATCCTCGAACTCGGCCAGATGAGCCTTGACGAATCTCTCAAGTACTGGGAACGCGGCGAAGCTCTCGCAAAGCGCTGCGAAGTCCTGCTCAATGGTGCTCAAGAACGCGTTGAAGCTGCTCTGGGCAGCTCCCAAGAGGGAGCTGCCCAGAGGGGAGCTGCCATGGAGCAGCAGAAGGAGGCGACCAAGGAAGATCAAGAAAGAGCTGCCCAGGAAGAAGTTCCCGGGGAGTAGGGTTCGTCGATAAGCTATTTGGCCAGTGGCTGCGCGGCGGCGAACATCTCAATGAGCTCGCGGAACTCCGTGGCTTCAGCGGCGCCGGTGATGAGAATGCGCTCGTCGCCCAAGTCCACAAACCACACATCGCGCACATCTCTGTCGTCGGAGGAATACACCTTCGCCTCATGCCCGGCGACATCCTCGGTGCGGGCGAGACTGCGCGGTGAAGCGTCGATGCCCTTGAGCGCGGTATCCTCATCAACCCCCGTCTGCGTAACCTGAAGGAACCCCTCATGCGGAGTGACCCATCCCATGACGGGCGCGGGGGTGCCATTCAACGTGGTGCGGCGAGCCGAGTTATTCACCCAGCCCTCCGGCACATCCGGGTAACGCACCGCAAAATCGACAGCGCGTGACTCCATGCTCAGGAACGTCTGCCCATCCACCTCCTGTACCGGCCCGTTCTCCGGCCGGCCAGGATTGAAAGAGCACATGCCCGTAAAGCCAACGGCAAGCAGCATGAGGACAACAATGACCACGACATTGATCGATATGTCACGGCTGTCTTGGAAAATGCGCGGTTTCTCTTTAGCCACGCGCTTCAGTATGTCACGGACCACCCCTGCGGCCACGGACTCCCCCGATCAGGTGGTCAACCGGACATATCGAAACCCTAAAAGTGCCACAATGGGGAGGAGAATAGCTGCGTCTGCGTGGCTTTCCGCCCATAATCTCCACCTACCATGCCCCAGGAGGCAACAACTGATGTCTAAAACCGCTGAAACCCCGGACCGTAACCTCGCCATGGAGCTTGTCCGCGTCACCGAAGCGGCAGCCTTGGCTTCCGGCCGGTGGGTCGGTCGCGGCAAGAAGAATGAGGGTGATGGAGCAGCGGTGGACGCCATGCGCCAGATGATTAACTCCGTGAACATGGACGGCGTGATCATCATCGGCGAAGGTGAAAAGGACGAGGCACCGATGCTGTTCAACGGCGAGAACGTTGGTAACGGGCTCGGTCCTGCCATGGATCTAGCAGTCGACCCGGTTGACGGCACTCGCCTCATGGCGGAAGGTCGCCCGAACGCCATCTCCGTCATCGCGGCTGCTGAGCGTGGCACGATGTACGACCCGACCGACGCGTTCTACATGAACAAGATCGCCGTCGGCCCGGAAGCCGCAGGCAAGATCGACATCACAGCCCCCGTCGCGCACAACATTCAGGCAGTGGCGAAAGCGAAGGGCATTGAGCCTCGCGACGTCACCGTGGTCGTCCTCGACCGCCCCCGCCACAACCAACTCGTTGAGGACATCCGCGCGGCAGGCGCAAAGGTCCGCTTCATTATGGACGGCGACGTGGCTGGCGCCATCGCCGCCGCACGCAACAACAACTCTATCGATATGGCCATGGGCATTGGTGGCACCCCGGAAGGCGTCATTACCGCCTGCGCTCTTAAGTGCCTCGACGGTGAGATCCAGGGCATGCTCGCCCCTCAGTCCGACGAGGAGCGCGAGAAGGTCCTCGCCGCCGGCCACGACCTCGACCGTGTGCTAGGGATCAACGACCTAGTGAGCTCCGATAACTGCTACTTCGCCGCCACCGGTGTAACCAAGGGCGATATGCTCCGCGGCGTGTCCTACCGCGCGGACGGTGCCACTACCCGCTCCCTCGTCATGCGCTCCAAGTCCGGCACCGTGCGCAACATTGAGTCCCTGCACAAGCTGTCCAAGCTGCGCGAGTACTCCGTGATTGACTACTCCGGTCCGACCGCTTAATCCGGTTTTCCGGCATGCCAATGGGCCCGGCTTGTGCCGGATCCATTTCTGTTAGCGGGTTCAAGCGTGAATTAACTCGGGGTATAACGATTCCATCGCCCCGTACGGATGTCGCTTGTTACTTCGCGCATACCCCGTGGGTGAAACCCAGATGGGTCTACCTTTTCGTATGGCGATGCGCCCGCGTTGGGGTTTGTCTGGGTCATCGTCGTTGACGCGATTGTGGTAGCCGCAGACGACTGCCAAGTTGTTCATGTTCGTCTCACCACCGTAGCGCCAGGGCTCCACGTGGTGGAGTTCGCAGTAGTCTGCGGGCATCCGGCAGTCCGGGTTCGTACAGATCGGCTGCGTCGCTTTCGCTAGGACGCGTTGCTTCTTACTTGCTAGTCGACGTTCCCTGTAGTGGTTCACCGGCCCCTCCGTCGGATGAAATAATGCAGCTTCCAACCCGTACTCCTCATTGCAGAGGTAATTGTTCACAAACTCCGCACCGGTCATGGTGGTGCCGTTGGTAAGCCCGAGGATGATGTCGTCCCCATGACCGTGAGTGATCGCGGATAAGTGAGGCGCCGGCACCAAGATAAGCGGACGCGGCGCGGCAGCCGGAACCCCCTCCCCCGAACGCATGAGTTTCTCAAACGCCTCGGCCATCTGCGGACCGACAGGCAGATCATGATTAATGCCGGCACGCAGATTGGCTTCCAGGTCCGCGATGACGTGCTCGTCTCCTGTGATGATCACGCTGCCCAGCCCGTCCACCGGGGCGGTGAAACGCGCGCCCTTGGTCCGGGTCTTAGTCTTCTGCGGCACGATCTTCTTCGCATACCGCGCGAGCGCGACGCACGTGGATGCCTTGTCCACCGCCGCCTGGATGAGGCGGAAGCGGTAGCCATCCCGCTCCCCCGCGCGCTTGATGTGGCTGATGCAACGCTCAATCTGGGCGAGGAGGTCCACCGTCAGCCCGGCCTCGCGCGCGGCAGCCGTCGTTTGCTTTGATGCGCCTTTCCCGAAGTACGCAGAATGCACCAACGCCAACTCCCCCACACGGGATGGCGAGAGCCCCGCCGCGAGGAACAGCGCGCGATCAAACTCACGGAGCTCCTCCAGCGGGATCTGCGTCAAGCGGGCAAGCAAGTTCATGCCAGCCACCGTAACCGCGGTAAAAGCCCTGCGTAAAGGGTTTGTGAGATGTTCCCTATTTTCAGAAAGTATGGAACCGAACAGGGGTCTACAGCAGTCTAAAGAAGGTTGGGGGTTTTATCGGGGCCAGGTTCCGCCAGGTTTTCCAAAATCAGGAATAATGGCGAGTGTGACAGCTGGCGCAACCGCGCCGGGAAACGTTCTAACTGCAAAGGATGACAATGGCTGATCAGGAATACCGCATTGAACACGACACCATGGGTGAAGTGAAGGTCCCCGTCAACGCGCTGTGGCGTGCACAGACCCAGCGTGCGGTGGAGAATTTCCCCATCTCCGGCCGTGGGCTTGAAGCACAGCAGATTCGCGCGCTCGGCCTGCTCAAGGCAGCGTGCGCCCAGGTGAACAAGGACTTGGGCAAGTTGGACGCCACCAAGGCTGACGCGATCATCGCTGCTGCGAAGGAAATCGCCGACGGTAAGCACAACGCTGAATTTCCTATCGACGTATTCCAGACCGGCTCCGGCACCTCCTCCAACATGAACACGAATGAGGTCATCGCGTCTATCGCGAAGGCTAATGGTGTTGAGGTTCACCCAAACGACGATGTGAACATGGGCCAGTCCTCCAACGACACCTTCCCCACTGCTACCCACGTGGCGGCGACGGAGGCAGCGGCCAACGACCTCATCCCGGCTCTGAAGGTGCTGCAGAAGTCCTTGGCTAAGAAGGCTGATGAGTGGCACGAGGTAGTCAAGTCCGGCCGCACGCACCTCATGGATGCCACCCCGGTCACTCTTGGCCAGGAGTTCTCCGGCTACGCCCGCCAGATCGAGCTGGGCATCGAGCGCGTGGAGGCTACCCTGCACCGCCTGGGTGAGCTGGCTATCGGCGGTACCGCTGTGGGCACCGGCATCAACACCCCGGCTGAGTTCGGCGGCAAGGTCACCGAGGAGCTGGTGAAGCTCACCGGTGTGACCCAGTTATCCGAGGCGAAGAACCACTTCGAAGCACAGGCTAACCGCGACGGCCTGGTGGAGTTCTCCGGCGCTATGCGTTCGGTTGCTGTTTCCCTTTACAAGATCGCCAACGACATCCGGCTTATGGGTTCCGGCCCGCTCGCCGGCCTGGCGGAGATCCACCTGCCGGACCTGCAGCCGGGTTCTTCCATCATGCCGGGCAAGGTCAACCCAGTTCTGTGTGAAACCGCAACACAGGTGTCCGCACAGGTCATTGGCAACGACGCGGCTGTCGCATTCGGTGGCACCCAGGGCCAGTTCGAGCTCAACGTGTTTATCCCGATGATGGCGCGCAACGTTCTCGAGTCTTCGCGTCTGCTGGCCAACACCGCGCGCCAGTTCGCAACCAGGCTTGTCGACGGCATTGAGCCCAACATCGAGCGCATGCGCACCCTGGCTGAGTCCTCCCCGTCCATCGTGACCCCGCTGAACTCCGCGATTGGTTACGAGAACGCGGCGAAGATCGCTAAGCACGCAGTCGCAGAGGGCATCACCATCCGCCAGGCCACGATTGACCTCGGCTTCGTCGACGGTGAGAAGCTCACTGAGGAGGAGCTGGATAAGCGCCTCGACGTGCTGGCAATGGCTCACACTGAGCGCAACTAAGCTCATCTAAGCGCATATAAGCGCCCCTCAACCAGACCCTGGCAGGCCCGCCCTGTCAGGGTTTTTGGTGCTTAGGCACCAGCAGATCTCACCCTTTGGCAGTTTCTTGCACTGAGTGTAAAGTTCCTGGGCATGGGTTGGGAAGAAAAGCGGCGGGCGACGCGACTCAGGATTGTGGAGAGTGCGGCGGGGCTCGTCGAAAAGCATGGCTTTGATGACGTGACCGTCGAAGACATTTGCGCCGGCGCGGGCATTTCGCGGCGGACGTTTTTTAATTACATGAAGTCCAAAGATGAGGCTGTGCTCGGGCCCGCGCCCCTCACAGTTTGCGAGGAAGGTTTGCGCCGGATCGCCGAAACGCAGTCGGACAACCTCGTGGACCTGATCATCAGCGTGAGCAGCGTGCCTGAGGGGGCATTGCCTGATCAGGATGCGTTCGCGCGGCGCCGCACGATGTTCGCTGAAAATCCCACGCTGGCATCGCTAGCCTTGGCGCGGCGGCGCACGGTTCTTACGGCGATCGCGGAAGCTCTGGCAGAGCACTTCACACGCTTCCCCGAGGACCGGCGCGCCCCGAAACACCCCGTGGAGACTGAGATCCAGGCGCTCATTGAGCTTGTTCAAGCCGCGGTGAGCATCACTGCTTTCCAGCCGGGCTTTTTCGATCCAGACCTGGATCTGCGGGACAACGTCCGCAACGCCGCCACCTTCATCGCTGACTACGCAAGGACACTCGAATGGTAGACACACAAAAACCCAACGTTGGTCTGGTGTTCGCCGCGCTGCTCATCACCATGCTCATGAGCTCACTCGGGCAAATGATTTTCGCCTCCGCCTTGCCGACGATCGTGGGCGAACTCGGCGGCGTCGAACATATGAGCTGGGTGATCTCCGCGTTCATGGTCACCATGACTATCGCGCTGCCTATTTACGGCAAGCTTGGCGACGGGCTCGGTCGCAAATGGTTCTACATCACCGGCATCGCCTTCTTCATCGCCGGTTCGACATTGGGTGGGTTTGCTAACTCAATGACCATGCTCATCATCGGGCGCGCGGTGCAGGGTTTTGGCGCCGGCGGCATGATGATCAACTCGCAGGCGATCATCGCAGAGGTCGTCCCGGCACGGCAGCGCGGAAAATACATGGGCATCATGGGTGCTGTTTTTGGCATTTCCTCAGTGTTGGGGCCGGTGCTTGGTGGCTGGTTCACGGACGGCCCGGGCTGGCGTTGGGGTCTGTGGATGAACATCCCTTTGGGGTTACTCGCCATGACTGTGGCCACGCTGGTGCTGCACCTGTCCAAGGGCAGCCGGGAGGGCTTCCGTTTTGACTGGCCGGGCGCAGCACTGCTGACGGTGGCAACGTCCACGCTCATCTTGGCGACGACGTGGGGTGGGTTGCAGTACCCGTGGACGTCCGCACGCATTCTGGGCCTGCTGGCAACGTCGGCGGTAGCGGCAGCGATCTTCGTGGCGGTGGAGCTGCGGACGAAGAACCCGCTCGTGCCCATGCACCTGTTCCGCAACCGCAGCATGACGCTCACCACCGCTGCCGGCGTGGTCCTCGGTGTTGCTATGACCGGTGTGATGGCCTACCTGCCCACCTACCTGCAGATGGTGCACGCACTCACCCCGACCGAGGCCGGTTTCATGATGGTCCCGATGGTCGGCGGCATGATCCTCACCTCCACCGGTTCCGGTGCGCTCATTTCGCGCCGCGGGAATTACAAGAAGTTCCCCATCATTGGCCTGTGCATCGTGGCGGTGGGGTGCTTCTTGCTCTCGCGCCTAACAGTGGACACAGGCCTGGGCACGCTCGGCGTGTTCATCTTCGTCTACGGCTTTGGCCTCGGGCTGGTCATGCAAGTGCTCATCCTCATCGTGCAGAACTCGTTCCCGCTGGCGGTTGTGGGCACGGCGACGGCCGCGAATAATTTCTTCCGGCAAATCGGCATGTCCGTGGGCGCATCAATGGTGGGCACCATGTTCATCCACAACATGCAAAACAACATGGCGGAGCGACTCCCCGCCGCTTTC
>NZ_JRNG01000026.1:0-31340 GCF_000759055.1 Corynebacterium tuscaniense DNF00037
CCGCCGCTTTCGCGGCGATGGGGCCCGACGGCGCGCAGTACTCCGAGGCTTTCCAAGGTGGCGCAGCTCAGTCCTTGACGCCGGGCACGGTCAATCAACTGCCACAGCCACTTCGCGATGTCATCGCGAGCAGCTACAACGACGGCCTGACCCCTATCTTCCTCCTGCTCATCCCACTGGTTCTCGCGGCGGCACTCGTGCTGCTGCCAGTGCGCGAGGACAAGCTGAAGGAAACGGTGGACTAGCTGCCTCTAACTGTCCGCCGCAGGCCTCTCGCCCGGTTTAGGCAACAGCAGCTCATAAATATCGGTGTCGCGCCAGGTGCCGGCCATCTCGCCGTAGGTCATCTTGGCCATCTGGTGGTAGGTGCCCACTTTGACGAAGCCACGGGAAATGTGCAGCCCAGCGGAACCTTCATTCTCCGGGAAGATCCACGAGTGAATGGACCACTTGTTCAGGCCCTTGCACGTCTCAATGAGCTTATCCAGCAGCGCTCCCGACACACCACGTCCGCGGGCTTCCTCGCGGGTGTAGATCGAGTCTTCGACCACGCCGTGAAAAACGCTTCTCGACGACGCCTGCGCCGCCGCCACCCACCCCAACACATAATCATCATCGTCTTTCTCCGTGGCAACGAAGACAGTCTCAATGATCTTGTTCGTGGAAAACTTTGCCCAGGTTGGGCCCTCTGTTTCGTAGGACGCGTGGCCTGTTCCCAAACCTGCCTCATAGATCTCACGGACCTGCGGGTAGTCTTCGGGCCGAATTGGGCGAATAGTGAAATCGCGTTCAGACATGGCGCCTATCGTACAACCAGAAAAGAGCCCACCCTGAAATTGGCTAGTGTTCCTGGTCTTCGAGCAAATCAGTGACCAATTCCGCGATCGCAGAGCGTTCCGAACGCGTCAGGGTGATGTGGGCGAATAAGTCCTCGCCTTTCAGCTTTTCGATCACCGCCTGCACACCGTCATGCCGCCCCACACGCAAATTGTCGCGCTGGGCAACATCGTGTGTCAGGACAACGCGCGAACCACGCCCCAAGCGTGAGAGCACGGTGAGCAGCACGTTGCGTTCGAGGGATTGGGCTTCGTCGACGATCACGAAGGCGTCGTGAAGCGAACGGCCCCGAATGTGCGTCAGCGGCAAGACTTCGAGCAGATCGCGCGCGGCGATTTCCTCCATGACGTTGTCGGAGACCACACCTTCGAGTGTGTCGTAGACCGCCTGGGACCACGGGTTCATCTTCTCCATCTCATCGCCCGGCAGATAACCCAGGTTCTGGCCACCGACGGCGTAGAGCGGACGGAAAACGATGATGCGCTTGTGCTCCCCGCGCTCCAGGACGGACTCGAGGCCCGCACACAGCGCCAACGCCGATTTACCGGTGCCGGCGCGGCCGCCGATGGAGACGATGCCCACAGAGGCGTCGAGAAGCAGGTCAAGCGCGACCCTCTGCTCGGCGGAGCGACCGGACAACCCGAAGGCGTCGATGTCCCCGCGCACGAGGCGCAGCCCGCCGCTCGGCGCAACACGTGCCAGCGCCGACTGCGTACCTGCCTGCACCCGCACGCCACAGTGCACCGGTAGATCCCCGGTGTCCACGGCGGCAATTCCGGTGGCGTAGAGCTCGTCGATCTCTTCCCCGGAGACCTCCAACTCAGCCATCCCCGTGTAGCCCGTGAGCACAACGTCCTGCGCGCGGTACTCCTGCGCGGGCAAACCCACAGCGCCGGCTTTCACGCGCAGTGGCACATCCTTGGTCACCAAGACGGTGTCCTTGCCTTCCTGCAGGAAGTTGTAGGCGCACGCGAGAATCCGGTTGTCATTCTCACTGCCCCGCAGCGCGGCCGGCAAGTTGTCCTGCGACTGGTGGTTCAACTCCACCCGAAGCGTGCCGCCGTCCACGTTGACGGGCATGGGCTGATCAAGCCGGTCATAATCGGCGCGCAGATCCTCCAAAAAGCGAAGAGCCTGGCGGGCGTACCAGCCAAGCTCTGGGTGATGGCGTTTGTTCTCCAGCTCCGTGATCACCACGAGCGGTAACACAACGCTGTGCTCTGCGAACTTCCGCAGCGCCCACGGGTCGGACAACAAGACCGATGTATCCACCACGTAGGTTTTCAACGCCGTTGGAGGCGTGAGTTGTTCAAAGGTATCTAGTTGCGTAACAGGAGGGTTCAACATGTAGCTCCCCTAGTGCGGTTGGCATAAGCCGTCACCGGTCTTCGCGGTGCCCGGCACCCGTCACACTAAGGGAGCAAGGTGGAAATTACATCGCTGTAAGATGAACTTCCGGTTACAAGTGATCCGTGCCGCTAGCTAATGTGCTCCGCGAACACTCCGTTCTCTTCCCGCCACTCAATAGTGCCATTCTGGAATTCCTGGGCCCAACCGGTGCCGTCCGCGAGCGCCTTCTCAGTGCTCGTAGGAGCACCGATCTCAGAGTCGAGGCCACCCTGTTCCTTCCACACGCGCGCAATCTCACCCACAATGGCGACGGGGCCTACCTTAGGGGTGTACACGATGTTGTTTCCACCGTCGTACGCAATGAAGGTAGTGCCGTCCTCGCGGGATTCCACTGTGACGGGCTCGCCCCAATCCTTCAGCCCGAGTTCGTCGGTGGCGTTTGCAGCCTTTGCCGGAACCAGAACCTTCTTGCCGTCCTTGGTGGTCAACTCAACAGTGTCACTGTCCGCAGCATCACTTTCCGCGGTGTCACTGTCCGTTTCCGCGGTACCAGATTCACTGCTGGAGGTGGTTTCAGTTGCTGTGGTGTTCTTGTCCTCCTGATCATCCCCCTCATTCGAGCAGGCAGCCAAGCTAACAGCCAGCGCAAGAGCTGTAACAGAAGCAGCAATCTTACGGTTCATAATGGGAAATCCCCTTTCTTTGAATGCAGGACGTTTGTCCTGACTATGCAAATCATAGGCAAAGAAAGACCTAGCTGCGTTTCCGGTGCGGCCTCGTCCTCAACGTCCGGGCAGTCTTTCGGGGGCGCTGATGTGCGTTTTTCTTGGTTGACTGGGGCTTTTTCTCTGCACCTCGCGACGAGTTCCGTGTCCGACCTTTGGCCACCCCCACGAAGTCTTGGATGGCATCACTGTCGTCACTGACTTTCCACACTAAACCGATTTCCGTCGGGCTCATGCCTTTCGGTTGCGCGGTGAGTTCCACCACCGCGACCTGCTTCTTCGACAACACCTTCAGCAAAGGGGCAGGCGCATACGCGATGCCGACATTAGCGGCGACGATATGGAGGGCGGACCGGAGATCGTCGATAAGCGAATGGGCGCTGTAGGTGAAATTGATGATCTCCCCGGTGAACTCGCGCGGCGCGAGCTTCTCCCCCATCTCCGCGAAGACCGAATCTTTGGGCACAGCTACGCCGGGCGCTTCGTTGTACAGATTGACGCGGTGGTACGTCTCCCCCGGCTCCCCGACACGCTCATCGGGCAAGCGCATGAGCGCGAGATCCGCCTCGCCCGCTTCAACGAGCGCAAACGGGTCATCCGACGGGAGTTCCGTCAGCCCGTGGTCCGTGGTCTCGCGGTAACGCGCGAACCACTTCCCCGGCTCCGTACCGGTAACAAAAGCAATGCGCAGCATGCCTCGATGCTACCGTTTGGGCATGAGCGAAACTCCGTCAACCGCCCCGTCTAGCACCGCCATGAAGCCGGCAACCGCGGCAAAGAAACTGGGCATTTATCTGCCCGCCACCCCGCCTGAATTCCAGGAAGGCGGCATCACACACGCCGAGCTGCGCGAGCTGCAAGACAATCCGCCGCAATGGCTCACCGACCTGCGCCTGAGTGGCCCCCACCCGCGGCCAGAGGTTGCACGAAAGCTGGGCATTTCCATCACCGCGTTGAAAAACAACGACATGGACAAGCCCCTAACTAGCGGTGAGATCAAGGAGCTTCTGAGCAACCAGCCAACATGGCTGTCAGAGGCGCGCCGCATTCACGCTGAATCGCGTGGCAGCGCGCCTGCTGTTGACTAGTCCCCCCTGCGCTCGCGGCTTAGCGCGGCGCCGGCACACCTGGGATGAGACCGGCGAACCACGCACCAACGGCACCCAGGATGGCCAGCAGCGCCAGGACAACGCCGAAGCCGATGAACGTCTTCTGGTTCAAGCCGATGCCACCGGAGAAGTCATAGACCTTCCCCTCTGCCTTCTCGGGCTCGACCGGCTTATCGCCCTCATCAGCGAAGCGTGGTGCGAGGTTCACGGAATCGAGCTCCAGGCCCTTCTTGTAGTTCAGGAGCGAATCAGCCCCGCCCTGCTCCAGAACAAGCTTGGTGCTCCTGTTGTTTTCCTGCCCCTCAGGCTTCAGCGGTCGGCGCAGATCGAACGAAGCCAGAACGGCCTGTGATTTATTCTCGTGATTATCCTTTTCACCTGGAAGCGCGCCGTTCAGATTGTAGTCGGCGATGATGTTGCCCTTTGTGCCTTTCACCTCGATCTTGAAGTTGGAATAAGCCAGATCCAGGCCCCAAGCACCACCCGTCCCCAAGCCCTCATGGGCAAGGAACTCAATCTTTCCCAAGAGAGCGAGTTCGCCATTGCCATTTGCATCGATGTGGGAGTTCTCCGGATCAATGGGGAAGTTAAAGTTAGTGGCCTTACCCTTGGCATCTTCCGTGGCACTCACGCCTTCGGAGAGCGTGATCTTTCCTTTGCCACCTCCCTGGATGTACCGAAGGTAGGAAGCCTTAATCGGCCAGGACACGGTGCCAGACTTCACATCCCCAGCCTTGAGCAGGCCCTCCTGGGACGCGTCCTGAATAGTAGCCGCAGCATTGTTGGGTGATTCCTGAGCCACAGCATGAGGCGCAACAAACACGCCAGCGGTCATGGCAGCGGCGGTACCAGCAGCTAGCAGAGTTCGGGTGAAAAAGGCACGAGACATGAGTGTTCCAATCGATCGAAAAATGTCGGGTTATTGCTGGTGGCGAGCCTATCACAGTGCTACATCGTCATCGTTGAGCATCGCTGATCGCCCAGTGCGCAGCAGTGAGACAAAGGCGCACGTCAAACACACCATTTCACAATACTAGACAGAGTGGTGTAGTTTGACTGAACCAAGCGGTTTAACCGCGTCCCGTTCACTACAGAAAGTTCACCACTATGTCACTCTTCTCGTCCCGAAAGTCCCGCGGCTCCCGCAAGCGCATTGCTGCTGGCGCCGCCGCTCTCTTTGCTGCCGTCTCTCTGACCGCCTGTTCCGCGGACTCCGGAAACGGCGCTGCCACTAACGGCGCGGAACCGTCCCCGAACTTCCGCGACGTCGCTGTGATTCAGGAGTCTGGCACGGTGAAGATCGGCGTGTTCTCGGACAAGTCCCCGTTCGGCTACGTGGATTCGAATGGCGAGTTCGCGGGCTATGACATCGAGTACGGCAACCGTCTGGGCGAGGACCTGGGCGTGGACGTCAAGTATGTCCCGGTGGAGGCTGCTTCCCGCGTGGAGTTCTTGGACACCAACAAGGTCGACATCATCCTGGCTAACTTCACGGTGACTCCGGAACGTGCGGAGAAGGTGGATTACGCCAACCCGTACATGAAGGTGTCGCTGGGGGCGGTCACGCCGGACAATGCGCCGATCGACAGCGTTGAGGGGCTCGAGGGGAAGAAGGTGATCGTCGTAAAGGGCACGACCGCGGAGGCCTACTTGGAAAAGAACCACCCGGAGATCAAGCTGACCAAGTTTGAGCAGTACACGGAAGCGACGAATGCGCTTCTCGACGGCCGCGGCGACGCCTGGGTTACCGACAACACGGAGGCTCTTGCTTGGGCCGGTAAGACGGAGGGTTTCTCTGCCACGATCCCGACGCTGGGCGAGACCGACACCATCGCGGGTGCCGTGGCCAAGGGGAACAACGACCTGCGTGAGTGGCTGAACAACAACCTGATCGAGCTGGGCAAGGAGAATTTCTTCCACAACGCCTACGAGAAGACCCTGAAACCGGTCTACGGCGACGCGGTGTCCGCTGATGATTTGGTCGTTGAGGGCGGACAGCTCTAACTCATGGATCTTTCGGTCGTTACCGAGAACATCCCGGTCTATGCTTCGGCGGCACTCCTCACGGTGAGGGTTGCCGCCAAAGGCATCGTACTGGCCTTCATCGTGGGCGCTCTGGTAGCCGGGGTGCGGTTTTTCAAGGTGCCCGTGCTCAGCCAGATTGCGCGGGTGTACATCGAACTTTCCCGCAACACTCCCCTGCTGGTGCAGTTGTTCTTCCTGTACTTCGGCCTGCCCAAGGTGGGCGTTGTGCTGGAGAGCGAAACCTGCGCCGTGGTGGGTTTGGCTTTTCTGGGTGGCTCGTACATGGCGGAGGCGATCCGCGCCGGCTTAGAGGGCGTTGCCCCAATTCAGTTGCAGTCCAGTTTGAGCTTGGGCATGTCGCGGACGCAGGCGCTACGCTACGTCGTCGCCCCGCAAGCCACAGCATTGGCGTTGCCAGCGATCACTGCGAACATCATCTTCCTGATCAAAGAGACCTCGGTGGTCAGCATCGTGGCGCTGCCGGACCTGGTGTACACCGCTAAGGAGCAGATTGGCCAGACGTACGAAACGCGTGAGGCGTTGCTGCTTTTGGTTACGTTCTATCTGATCATCCTGCTGCCGGTGTCACTGATCGCAGGACAGGTGGAGAAGAAGGTGCGTGCGAATGTTTTCTGATCTCCAAGTGCTCGCCGACGGCAACAACTTCGCTCGCCTCCTCCAGGGCCTTGGCGTATCCATTCAGATCGCCTTGGCGTCAATGGGTATGTCGGTTGTGTTGGGGACGTTGTTGGGGGTGGTGATGACGTCGAGAAGCAAAATTGTGCGCGCCATCACCCAGACCTACCTGCAGTTTGTGCGCATCATGCCGCAGCTGGTGCTGCTGTTTCTGGTGTACTTTGACGCCACGCGTGCGTGGGGCCTGAACCTGGATGCGAGCGTCGCGGCGGTGATTGTGTTCACGCTGTGGGGAACGGCTGAGCTGGGCGATCTGGTGCGCGGAGCCATCGAGTCCGTACCGCAACACCAATACCTCTCTGCGGCAGCGCTGGGTATTGAGGGGCGCGCGCTGTACCGTCACGTTGTGCTGCCGCAAGCGCTGCGTGGCCTGCTCCCGGCAACGATCAATCTGACCAACCGCATGATCATGACCACCTCGCTTGTCGCCCTGATTGGCGTGGTGGAGGTGCTCAAAGTGGCGCAACAAATCATCGACGCCAATCGCTTCGAATACCCATCCGCCGCCCTGTGGATCTACGGCGTGGTGTTCCTACTGTATTTTCTCGTATGTTTTCCCATCTCGCTCGCCGCGCGCAAGCTGGAAGAAAGGTGGAGCTAGATGTCACTTATATCGCTAGAGCATGTTTCCAAGACCTACCCCAACGGGCACAAAGCGCTTGTCGACGTCTCCGTGGCCGTCGCCCCCGGCGAAGTCCTGGCCATCATCGGCCCATCCGGCTGCGGCAAGTCGACGCTGCTGCGCACGATCAACGGGCTGGAGCCAGTGGATTCCGGCCAGGTCCTGGTCAACGGACGCGATGTCGCATCCAAGGCAACAAAACTCAAGGACGTCCGTTCCGACGTGGGCATGGTGTTTCAGTCCTACGACCTGTTCCCTCATCTGACCGTTATGGACAATCTGCTGCTCGCACCAAAGGTGGTCAAGGGTGTGGATCTCGCCGAGGCGCGCTCTCGGGCGCTTGGATTGCTCGAACGCGTGGGCCTCGCCGAGAAAGCCGATGCCCGCCCGCGCGAGCTGTCCGGCGGCCAGAAGCAGCGCGTGGCCATCGTGCGCGCACTAATGATGCAGCCGAAGGCATTGCTTCTGGACGAAATCACCGCTTCCCTCGACCCCGAGATCGTCCGCGAAGTCCTCGACGTGGTCGTCGGCCTCGCACGGGATGGCATGACCATGATCGTGGTCACCCACGAGATGGCCTTCGCCCGCGCGGTTGCAGACCGCGTCGCCTTCATGGACGCGGGCCGCATCGTAGAAATCGCGCCACCCGAGGAATTCTTCGCTGCGCCGACATCAGAACGTGCGCAACGCTTCCTCGACCAGCTGGTGTTCTAGGGGCAGTTTCCCCTAGAGCAGCTTCCACTCCTCGAGGCCCGGGTACAGCGGGTACTGCTCGGCCAGCTTGGTCACGCGGGCGCGGAGGGAGTCCACGTCAGCATTCTTGCCCTGTGCAAGGGCGGTGCCAATGATGTCAGCGGTTTCCGTGAACGCAGCCTGGTCGAAGCCCCGGGTGGCCAGTGCAGAAGTGCCGATGCGCAGGCCGGAGGTGACCATCGGCGGGCGCGGGTCATTCGGCACGGCGTTGCGGTTAACGGTGATGCCCACCTCGTGGAGAAGGTCTTCGGCCTGCTGTCCGTCGAGCTCAGAGTTACGCAGGTCCGCGAGCACGAGGTGCACATCAGTACCGCCGGTGAGCACGTCAACTCCGACTTCCTTGCAGTCTGCGGCGGTCAGACGCTCAGCGAGGATGCGGGCACCTTCAAGGGTGCGCTCTTGGCGATCCTTGAACTCAGGGGTGCCGGCGATCTTCAGCGCGGTGGCTTTGGCAGCCACCACGTGCATAAGCGGACCACCCTGCTGGCCAGGGAACACAGCGGAGTTCAGCGCCTTGCCGTAATTCTCCTTAGCCAGGATCATGCCGGAGCGCGGGCCGCCAAGCGTCTTGTGAATCGTGGTGGACACCACGTCAGAGTGCGGCACCGGCGACGGGTGCAAGCCAGCAGCAACAAGGCCAGCGAAGTGAGCCATGTCGGTCCACAGGTAGGCCCCAACTTCGTCGGCAATAGCGCGGAACGCAGCAAAATCGACGGTGCGCGGGTATGCAGACCAACCCGCGATGATCACCTGCGGGCGGTGCTCCAAGGCAAGCTCGCGGACCTTGTCCATGTCAATGAGCATGGTGTCCGGGTCGACCTCGTATGCCACGACGTTGTACAGGCGGCCAGAGAAGTTGATTTTCATGCCGTGGGTCAGGTGGCCACCGTGTGCCAGGGAAAGGCCCATGATGGTGTCACCCGGCTTGATCAACGCGTGAAGCACAGCCGCGTTTGCCTGTGCGCCGGAGTGTGGTTGGACGTTGGCGTACTCAGCACCGAAGAGTGCCTTGGCGCGGTCGCGCGCAATGTCCTCAATGACATCAACGTTTTCACAACCACCGTAGTAGCGGCGACCCGGGTAACCCTCGGCGTACTTGTTGGTCAGGACAGAGCCCTGTGCCTGCAGCACGGCGCGGGGAACAAAGTTCTCCGATGCGATCATTTCAAGGGTGTTGCGCTGGCGGGCCACCTCCCCGAGGATCTGCTCGTACACGTCGGGGTCGAGCTGGGAGAGCTCTTGGTAGCGGAGGTCGTCCGTCATGGGCTGCACCTGTTCCTTTCGCATTGCACGGTTTTGTGCCCACCATTGTGCCCCAACGCACCCTGGGACGTTCAATTTATTGCCAGATATTGCCCGAAAGGCACCCCGTTGACCGCGCCGTGGACCCGATCGGGTGGCCCGCGCATGACAGTGCGACAATGGTGCTCATGCCGCGACCAGCTGATCCCAGCCCCTACTTGGACTTCCCGCGTGACGCGTGGCGCGAGCGCCGCGCCACGATGCCGCAGGTGCTCAGTGAGGCAGATTTGGAGGAGTTGCGCGGTATCGGCGAGATGATCGACTTGAAAGAGGTCGCCGATATTTATCTGCCGTTGTCGCGTCTCATTCATCTGCAGATTCGTGCGCGCCAGAAGTTGACAGCGGTGACGGAGACATTTTTGGGCGAGAATCCGGGGCATGTGCCGTTTGTCATCGGGATCGCCGGGTCAGTCGCCGTGGGCAAGTCCACGACGGCGCGTGTGCTCCAGGTTCTTTTGCAGCGCTGGGATTCGCACCCACGGGTGGACTTGGTCACCACCGACGGTTTCTTGTTGTCATCGGATGAGCTCAAGAGCCGCAATTTGATGAACCGGAAGGGTTTTCCGGAGTCTTACCATCGCCGTGATCTGTTGCGCTTTGTCACGGAGGTCAAGGCTGGACGCAGAAATGTGAAAGCGCCAGTGTATTCCCACGACGCGTATGACGTGATCGAGGGTGAGTATCAGATCGTCGACCAGCCGGACATTCTCATCCTGGAGGGCCTCAACGTTTTGCAGACGGGCCCCACGCTCATGGTCAGTGATCTTTTCGATTTCTCCGTCTACGTGGATGCGCGCACTGAGGACATTGAGCGGTGGTACATCGACCGCTTCATTAAGCTCAAGAACACGGCGTTCCGCGAGCCGGGTGCGCACTTTGCGCGTTTTGCGGAGCTCACGGATGAGCAGGCCGCGGCGGAAGCGCGGACCATCTGGCAGACCATTAACCTTCCCAACCTCGTGGAGAATATTTTGCCCACCCGCGTGCGTGCGTCCTTAGTGCTTAGAAAGTCAGCTGATCATTCAGTGCAGCGCGTGCGCATGCGCAAGATGTAGTTTGCTTATCGACGCCCCGCGGGGCTACTTCCCAAACCGCCGAGACCTCTGCGAATAGTCCCGAAGCGCGCGTAAGAAGTCGATCTTGCGGAATGCCGGCCAGTAGGTGTCCGTGAACCAAATCTCCGAGTAGGCAGACTGCCAGAGCAGGAACCCCGAAAGGCGCTGTTCCCCTGACGTGCGAATGACCAGGTCCGGGTCGGGCTGGCCGGAGGTGTAGAGGTGTTCGGAGAGGGATTCGACCGAGACATCACGAATAAGCTCGTCGAGCGAGACGCCTTCTTCTGCTTTGGCCCGGATGAAATTTTGCACGGCATCGACAATTTCTTGGCGGCCACCATAACCAACGGCGATGTTGACCACGATGCCGTCTTTATTTTCGGTAGCTGCTGCCGCAGCACGCATCCGCGCGGACACTTTATCAGGCAACAATTCCAGGTGGCCGACGAGGCGAATGCGGGCTTCAAAATCATCACTAGATAGTTCATCCACAACACCCGAAATGATGTCGTAGAGCAACTGCACTTCTTCTTCAGTGCGTGAGAGATTCTCCGTGGACAGAAGGTAGATGGTCACCACATCGACGTTCATCTCCGCGGACCAGCGGATCAGTTCCCCGATTTTCTTGGCCCCCACCCTGTGCCCATGAGCAACGTCCGTGAACCCAGCTTCGCGTGCCCAACGCCGGTTACCGTCTGCCATGACGGCAATATGCTTCGGGCGAGTAACGCCAGCCAACTCATGCTTCAAACGCCGTTCGTACAACGGGTAGAGGAGTCGGTCAAACATAGCCACGGCCACTACTGTACTCCGGCGCAGAACAGAGATTTAGAAGAAGCGCTGCTTCCTGCGGTCGAGCACGCCTTGTTCGGCCATGGCGCGGTCAATCGCCTCACGGTCGAACACATCGAGGCCATTCGCCTCAGCAAATGCGCGGCGACGGTTAAAACGGGTGTAGCGCCGGTAAAACGCCCAGCCGATGGACAGCACCACCACTGCCAAGGCAACGACGATGAAAGCGCCGATGGGCTCAGCCTTGCCAAACTCGGGGCCGATCGGGGCGTCCTTGTTCATCTGCTGCGCGTAGTAAAACAGGTTGGTTGCAGTATCCAAGGTCATATAAACCACTCTCTCACTTTTCCACGCCGGTGAACAGATCAGTCTCCGGCAGACTCGTACGCACGCGAGTTTGAGCTAATTCAAATTCTTCTGTCGGCCACAGCTCTGCCTGCACCTCTGGAGGGGAGACCAAGAACGGACCATCCGGGTCAATCTGCGTGGCATGCGCACGCAGGGCGGCGGAACGGTGCGGGAAGTAGTCACCGCATTCAACCTGCGTGGTCACCCGCTGCATGATGTCCGAATTATTCTCCTCAAACCGTTTGAGCATCGGTTCATATGGGCTCTCCTTACCTTGCCCAAAGAGGTGATCATGGAGAAGGCGCATGCGCTGCGGAACAAACCCGTGGGTGTAGTACAGCTTCTGCGGCGTCCACGGCTCACCCACCTCTGGCGCATACTCCGGGTTCCCTGCCTCCTCCCACGCGATCATGGACACGTTGTGCACCATGATGTGGTCGGGGTGCGGGTAGCCACCGTTTTCGTCGTAAGTAATGATCACGTGGGGCTTGAACTCACGGATCACCGCCGCCACGCGCTTGGCCACCTCCTGGGGGTCCTCCAGCGCGAAGCACCCCTCGGGCAGCGGCGGCAATGGGTCCCCTTCTGGCAGACCGGAATCAACGTAACCCAGCCATTCATGCTCCACGCCCAACACACGCGCGGCTTCCGCCATCTCTTCCTGACGGACTTCCGTGATCCGCTCCATTACCCCCGGGCGATCCATGCCCGGGTTGAGGATGTCACCACGTTCTCCCCCAGTACACGTAAGTACTTTGACGCGGTTGCCTTCGTGCGCGTACCGCGCCATCGCCGCTGCGCCTTTCGACGCCTCATCATCCGGATGCGCATGGATGGCCAGTAAGCGATAGCCCGTCACGTGGTACTCCACCTCTTGTCGGAAATGGTTAGGGGATAATGTTGACTGGCAGACAATAGTAGTAAAGGAGCACGATGAGCACCGCATCGAACCCGACCCCCAGCGCCACCTCGCGCCCGGCCGCACGTTACGGCGAGAAGCCACAGCCCCAAACCAGTGGAGTGGCGGGCAAGGTTGTGGCCATCATCGGTGTCATCCTCGTTGCCCTCATCGTGGTCATGCTCGGCCGCTACGTCATACAGCGCCAAGAGCAGCCCATTTCCGCCACGCTGGTGTCCCACGAGCGGGTCGACGACACAACCTCCCGCGTCTGGTTCGACGTTGAACGCAAGGAAGACACCATGGCGGAACCGTCCTACTGCATCATCACCTCCCTGAATTACGACATGGCCGAAATCGGTCGCCGCGAAATTGTCATCCCTGCTGGCGGCGACCGCATCCAGCGCATGCACGTAGACATCCCCGTCAATGACCTTCCCGTCAACGGTGGTGTCTACGGTTGTGCATCCACCATGCCGCCGTACCTCGACCCGACTGCGGAGCATCCGGAGGCGCGGTGAGGTGAGGCGGGGATCGCAGAAAAGCATGAGCTCTAGCTGTGCTAATATGCCCTAACGACTAAGCCGAGATATTTAACGGAAACGAGGGTTCAATCCATGGCTGAAACCCAGCAGCAATACATCACCCCGGAAATGAAGGCCAAGCTGGAGGCCGAGCTGCAACAGCTCATTGACAACCGCCCCGTCATCGCCGCAGAGATCAACGAGCGCCGCGAAGAGGGCGACCTCAAGGAGAACGCCGGCTACGACGCGGCCCGCGAGCAGCAGGACCAGGAAGAAGCCCGCATCAAGCAGATTTCCGAGCTGCTGGCTAACTCCACCACTGAGCGCACCGGTGTTGTGGAAGGTGTGGCCCTTGTCGGTTCCGTGCTGCACGTTTACTACAACGGCGATGAAGACGATAAGGAAACCTTCCTCATCGGTACCCGCGCAGCCTCCATCGACAATGAGCACTTGGAAACCTACTCCGAACAGTCCCCGCTTGGTGCTGCCGTTCTAGGTGCCCGTGAAGGTGAAACCCGCACCTACACGGCCCCGAATGGCCGCGAAATTTCGGTGACCATTGTGTCTGCTAACCCGTATGATTCGATTAAGGCTAAGACCCCGCGCGCTAAATAAGCGCACGGCGACACAGAAATAACGTGCATATCCCCCACTACTTTTTCATCTAAGGATTTTTGACGTGACTATCAGCACTTCCCGCAAGGTTGCCATCACTGCTTTCGCCGCTGCCACCGCCCTCGGCTTGGCAGCCTGCTCCCCGCCGAATGAGCAGGACTCCGACCACAAGGTGGACACCGCCACCAGCCAGAACCCGGACTCCCTGCCTGGCAAGGCAGACGGGGCAACCACCACCTCCACTACGTATGATCCGTTTGAGGCAGCGCTGAAGTCCCCGGACCTTATCGCCAAAACTGCTCAGGACGGCACTCCGTTCTACAGTGACTGTAATGCGAATACTCAGTACCAGCCGAATCGCATCGTGCTCAACTGCAAGGACCAGAACGACTTCGCAGAGAATATCGTGTGGGAAGACTGGTCCGAGGAGATCGCCCACGGCACCGCCACCCGCACCCGTGAGGGCAAGGATCCGGTGGCTAACGCACAGATCACCCTGTCCGCACCGAAGGCTGTTGACGGCACAATGGTGTTCGGCAATGTCACCATCGACGGTGTGAACGTGAACCCGCAGACGGACTACTAAAGATATCTAGAGCTACTCAGCACCGTCTGTTTCACCCCTGAGACCGCATAGTCCCAGGGGTTTTCCCATGCCCGCGCACAAAAGAGCTAAGTAAGGGTGAAGCAACAAAAGTATGTTCGCACGGCGTGTCACCGGAGGAGCTAAAGCGGGGCTAGAACCCGGCTGATACCTGTTTTAATCCGGCTGGGATGTGGCCAAACCCCAAACCCCAAACCCAAATGAACGTTTTCAAATAAACCAGGTGGCGTATTTACCCATTGGTAATGTCGCCGTCCGTGACGTGGTTTATTGGAATTCGTTCATTGCAGTTGATTCATTGCAGTTCATTTATCACGGTTAGCCTGGGCTAAGCAGAAATGTCTTCTGCTACTCAACGCACAAAACCGGCCCGCTACGGTACGTGAGTACGCACAGCGGGCCGGGCAGTCTTTGCAGGCCCGGAGGCCTGACGCTAGTCCCTGAAGTAGGACAGCAGGCGCAGGATTTCGGTGTAGAGCCATACCAGGGTGACAGCCAGGCCGAGTGCAACACCCCACGCCATCTTGGCCGGGGCGCCGGAGCGAACCAGCTTGTCAGCCACATCAAAGTCGGTAAGGAAGCTCATGGCAGCCAGACCGATGCAGACGAGGGAGAAAACGATGGCCAGTGGACCACCATCACGCAGCGGGGACATGCCGGTAAACACAAAGAGCAGTAGGTTGCCCAGCGCGAGCACTAGAACACCGATGATGCAGCCTGTCATGATGCGGGTGAACTTCGGGGTGACACGGATGGCGCCGGTCTTATACACGAAGAGCATGCCGGCAAATACACCGACGGTGCCCATCACTGCCTGGAGGATGAGGGAACCGGCATCAGCGCTGCCGACCATCCATCCGGACACGAGCATGGAGAAGCCACCAACAAACAGGCCCTCAAACGCGGCATAGAGCAGTGTGACAACCGCCGAGCCGTACTTGCGACCAAAAGCTTGCACCAGCACGGTGATCAGACCACCGATGGCACCCACGAAGGTAAGGGCGATGGCAATCCCCGCATTCACGGTGCCGATACCGAAGTTAATGAGCGCGAAGACCACGATGACAGACAGCGTGATACCGGTCTTGGTCACAATGTCATCGACGGTGATGGGACGCTCAGCGCCCTGTGCAGGAAATGCTGCAGGGGCACCGTAAGGCTGCTGGCCGTAGGGGTCCTGGCCGTAAGGGGTGTGCTGGCCGCCCATCGGCTGGTGGTGGGTGGCCTGTTGCTGGAAGGCGGGCAGATGAGTCAAAACGGGATTGGAAGATTTCACGCTCCGACGATCCTTTCTATTGGTAACTCCGTGCGGTTACTCACAAGGTTGCAGTAAGCACCGATCATATAGTCCAACGACTCACCCCGCCGTTTCGTTCCCACGTGGGCAAACTTTTTCTCACAACTACGTTGACCGGCCTAAACTATGGGGCATGGATCTTCGTGGCGGGTTGTTCGGCAAAAACCGGCGCCGCACCGGTGGGGAGCATCTGCGTGATTATCTGGCCGCTATCTGTGGTGCACCGGTTGCCGTGCACGGTGAGCTGGATTTCACGGAGAAAGTCGCGGTGCTCGTGTACCACCGCACATCACCTGTCCCCTATTTTCTCTACGTCACCCACGGGATGTCGCGGACGAATTCCTCCCTGCCGGTGGCGGGCACTCAGACAGAACTCACTTTGCGTGTGCCGGCCGAAGCGGAGTCAGGCACGCCGCCCAGTTGGCCCGCGGACCTGCTGCGCGCGCTCACGGTACGCGCCCCTTTTGAGCCAGGTCATTACATTGACCTCCACAAACCGGTGTGCGAGGGAGCCCAACTAACAGGTTTCCTGTTCGCGGCTGACCCGGAGTTGCCACTCAATGATGCGCCAACGGGTCGGATCAGTTTCACCACCGCCGTTGGAGTCACGGCCGATGAGCTCGATGCCGCGCTCACGTGGGATCCGGCAAAATTTGTCGCCGCGCTCATGCAGGTCGATCCGCTTGGCCTCACCGCCCCACAGCGCCAGAGCATGCTTATCGACGCTCCCTTCCACGCCCAGCTGACCACCCAGCGGGCGGTTGAGGGGTCGCGGATAAGCGTGGTGTCGTCGAGCTATTTCGATGTTGATCCTTCGGGCCGTATTGATATGACTGTTCATGCTGCCGCGCACCTGCTGCGGGCGGCACGGTGGCGTTTTCCTTATGGACGTGATTTCGCAGTGGTAAGCGATGCGGCGTGGGCGCGCTTCATCCCCGACCCCACCGCGGCGGAGACGACCGTGAACTACCAGCCGGCCATTCAAGAGAACCGTCGGCGCAGAGTAGCTGCGGAGCCACCACATCTGAGCGTCACCTTGACTGAAAAGGCATGCCACGAGATGTTGGCCGTGCTCGACACTGTGCCAGGCACGTACCGGATGACCACTGCGCCGCTGGAATTTCACGTTATTGACCCCACGCGTTAACTATCATTCGGGCATGAGTATGCATGAGGATCTAGCTTTTGCCGGGGTCGTGGCCATCGCCGACAAGACACGTTCCGGGGAACTGACCGCGCGCGAGGTCACGGATTTCTTCCTAGACCGCATCGAGAGATTCAACCCCACGCTCAACGCGTTCATCACGGTGCTTGTCAGCGAGGCGCGCGCGGATGCCGACGCCCTCGATGAGAAGGCTGCTACCGGCGCGGAACTGGGCCCCTTGCATGGCGTACCCATCGCCATCAAGGCGGAAAACGACATCGCGGGCATCCCCACCACCTTCGGCGGGGCCGCGTTCACCACTCCAGCGCGCGCGGATTCCGCGGTGGTGGCGCGCTTACGTGAGGCCGGTGCCGTCATCGTGGGCACGACCGCCATGCCGGAATTTGGCATTTGGCCGTACACGGAATCGGTGGCCAACGGAGCAACCCGTAACCCGTGGAACACGGCGTACTCCCCCGCTGGTTCCTCGGGTGGTACGGCTGCTGCGGTGGCTGCGGGCCTGGTCCCCGCCGCGATTGGTGGGGACGGTGGCGGTTCCATCCGCCTGCCCGCCGCCTGGTGTGGTCTCTTCGGTTTGAAGCCCCAGCGTGGGCGGGTGTCCGCTGCCCCGAACGCCAGCCTGTGGGGTGCGCTGGGCACCATCGGACCGCTGACGCGGTATGTGGAGGATACGGCGCTAATTCTGGATTGTGTGGGTGGGGGTACGGAAGGCGTCGATAAGCATATGGCTGAAGCGTGGCCCACGACTTTGATGGAGGCTTTAGAGCAAACTCCTGCGAAGTTGCGCATTGGGGTGAGCACGGCTGCGCCGTTGGGCACCGTGTTGAAGAAGCCTGCGCGGCGCGCGGTGGAGACGACCGCTGGGGCCCTCAAGGATCTCGGCCACGACGTGTTTGAGCATGATTTTTCGTACCCACCCGCGCTGGCATTGTCTTTTGTCCCGCAGTATTTGAATGGTTTCAGCGAGGAAACGCACATGGCTGAGCACCCGGAGCTTCTGGAGCGACGTACCCGGCGCGGCGTGCGGCTGGGCAAGGTGACGGGCCTGACCTCGCCGACGATGGTGCGCAAGGCGGAGGCGAAAAGCGCGGAGATCGGACAGAAGCTCATGCGCGAGGTGTTCTCCGAGATAGATCTTTTGCTCACTCCGAGTGTCCCCCACCCGGCGGTTCCCATTGGGCAGTTGGATGCGCATGGATTTTTGCCAGCCGCGCTGAAGGCAAGCGGGGTGGCGTCTTTCACGTCACCGTGGAACGCGGTGGGCAACCCGGCTGCTGCCGTGCCCGCGGGCTTCCACGATGGCCTGCCGCTGAGCGCGCAGCTCGTGGGACCGTTCAATGGTGAACCGCTGCTGTGCCAGGTGTCGCACCAACTGCAGGTTGCGACGGACTGGCCTGCACATGTGCCCCCACAGGGACTCGAACCCTGACTGAATCGATTTTAAGTCGACTGCCTCTGCCGATTGGGCTATAGGGGCGTATCGGTGAATGAGTGTACGGCACTCCCCCGTGCGTCCCTATAATTGCTCCATCATGACTGCTCGTGCTGCTGGTTCTTGGCTTGTTCTTCTTCCGTGCGTGCTGGGTGGGCTTGGCCTGTTCACCGCGCGCCAGGCCGGCGACGGCACGGTGGCGTTCTACGTGATCACAGTGCTCACCGCAGCGCTCTACGCCGGCGCGTGGTGGGTGTGGGGCGACCGAAAAGCGTTCGCGGGCCCGATGACAGCAGACCTGCTGCGCGGCGCGGCCTTGGGTGGGGCGCTCGCGGTGGTCTTTTTACTCGGCGCGCTTGTGGTGCGCCATATTCCGCTGCTGGCCGGGCCGGTGACAGAGCTGCTCAGCATGCCCAGTGCGGGCGGCTGGCTGCCCACGCTGACGGTGCTCATCATCAACGGCATCGGTGAGGAACTTGTCTACCGCGACGCGCTGCCCCGGCAACTGCGTGGCCGCTTCAATGAGCTGGCGGTCGGCGTGCTCTCCACCGGCGTCTACTGCCTGATCACCATCGGGATGGGTGTCCCGCTGCTCGTCTTTGCCGCCGGCATCCTCGGCGCGCTGTGTTTCTATGAGGCCTCCCGCACCCGGCGCGTCATCTCCCCGATCGCCGTGCACCTCACGTGGTCGGTGACGATGCTGTTGGCGATGCCGCTGGTGTTGTAGTACGCCGACGCACGAGCCTAAGACAGCGACACTTTTCGCGCAAGAACATCAAAGACATTCAGTTGCTGCACGTACCCAGTTGAAAGGGGAAGCCGGTCCCCCGTCAACAGCAGACACCTGGATCCCGGCGGCAGACCTTCGAACGAGGACAGTTCCCTCCGAAGTACCTGCTCATCCAAAGCGGTCAGCGCAACTTGAATGAAGAGGGTTTCATCACCCCGCTGCGCGAGGAAATCGATTTCTCCGCCAGGGCCTACTCCAGTGTGGACCTCGAAGCGCTGTCGCAGCAATTCAAGGTACACCTGGTTTTCCACGTCGTGTCCCGTGTTCGTGTTCTTATGTCCAGTAAGAGCGTCACGCAATCCAGCATCGACCCAGTAGTATTTCGGCGTTGTTTTCAACCAGCCGCGCCCGCGAGTGTCATAGCGGTGGCACGGGTAAATCAGGTGGGCATCCGCCATGAGCTGGAGGTAGCGGTCCACGGTGTCGGTGCTCACCTTCACGCCCTCCGACTTCAAAGTGTTGGCAATCTTGTTCGCCGATAGTGGCGAACCTGCATTATCCAGTACGAATGCTGCGACTTTGATGAAGGTGGCAGTATCACGCACCTGACCACGCAAGGCGATGTCGCGTGTGAAGATCGAGTCGAACAAATCCCTGTTGAGCTGGCGCGCGATCTCAGGCGAGGACTCCAGGACACTGCGAGCAAACCCACCGGTGGTCATCCAGCGTTGGTAGCTTTCCTCCACCGATTCACTGTCGCTGACCCCCGTGAACTGACGGAACTCCGCAAGCGACAGCGGGAACACCTCCAGCGACACGTAGCGCCCCGCAAGGTATGTCAGCCCTTCCCCCGAAAACATGGAAGCATTCGAACCCGTCGCACAGATCTCAATATTCTGTGTTGTTCGCAGTGAGTTGATCATCCGAGCCCAGTCCCCCAACTCCTGAACCTCATCGACATGCAGATGCGTGACACCGTGCTTCACACGATCTAGGACATACTCATGAAAAGCCTGGGGCTGGCGAAGAGGGTCAAAGGTCACGTCCTCAAAATTGATCGTGAGAATCGCGCGTGGGTCAACTCCCTGCTCCACAAGATGCTCACGATACAAATGCAGCAGCGATGACTTGCCGGCACGACGCACTCCCGTAACCAGGCGGACAAAGTCATTCCCAGTGATTGCAGCGAGTTCTTGAAGGTATTGCGGACGCGGAAGAAGGTTCACAGGTTACGAGTATAGTCGCAACTTTTCTCAAAAAGCACCAAAGTTACGAGTATGGTCGTACCTTTTCTACTCACTCACTGAGAACACACGCTTGCCTTTTTGCTTGTCGACGTCACCGCCCCGCACCGAAACCTCCTCCACATCAAAGATCGCAGAGAGGAAGTCTGCGACCCACTGCAAGAGCTCTTCGTCCCGGAGGTTGGGTGCATTGAGCGCCGGCTTCGCACCGCCTTCGCGTGGGAACGGCACCTGCACTGCCTTGGCAGCCGCGCGGTAATTGGATCCCGGGTACAGGCGCTTGAGGCGCACCTGCTTGGAATCGGGCATGTCCACTGGGTGGAACTTCAGGCGGGTGCCCTGCATGGTGATGTCGGAAACAGCGGCACGTCGTGCCTGGTGGCGGAGCCGCGCCACCGCGAAGAGACGTGAGACTTCCTCGGGCATTTCACCGAAGCGGTCGGTGAGTTCTTCGGCGACCTGGGCCAGCTCAGCGCTATCGCGCGCGGCAGCGAGCTTGCGGTAGCTTTCCAGGCGGAGGCGCTCGGAGTTGATGTAGGACTCCGGAATGTGGGCGTCCACAGGCAAGTCGATGCGAATCTCTTTCGGGCCTTGGTCGGTGGCGTCCACCACTTCCCCGGACATGAGGGACTTGAAAGTTTCCACTGCTTCACCGACGAGGCGGACGTACATGTCAAAGCCCACACCAGCGATGTGGCCAGACTGTTCCGCACCTAAAACGTTACCGGCACCGCGCATCTCCAGGTCCTTCTGTGCCACGGCCATGCCGGCACCCAGGTCGTTGTGCTGTGCGATGGTGGCCAGACGGTCGTAAGACGTCTCCGTGAGCACCTTGTCCTTGGGGTACAGGAAGTAGGCGTAGCCACGCTCACGGGACCGCCCCACGCGGCCGCGCAGCTGGTGCAGCTGGGACAAGCCCATGTTCTGGGCGTTTTCCACGATGAGGGTGTTTGCGTTGGCGATATCCAGGCCGGTTTCCACGATGGTGGTGCACACCAGCACGTCGTACTCGCGGTTCCAGAAACCCTGCACGGTTTGTTCCAGCAGTTGCTCACCCATCTGGCCATGCGCCACGACGATGCGCGCTTCAGGCACCAACTCACGCAGGTGGCGTGCTGTTTTCTCAATGTCGGCGACTTTGTTGTGGATGTAGAAGACCTGGCCGTCGCGAAGCAATTCGCGGCGGATCGCGGCCGCTATCTGCTTGTCCTCCTGCGCACCCACGTAGGTGAGCACCGGGTGACGATCCTCAGGCGGGGTGGTAATGGAGGTCATCTCGCGGATACCTGTTAGGGACATCTCCAAGGTGCGCGGGATTGGCGTCGCCGTCATGGTGAGCACGTCCACGTGGGATTTGAGCGCCTTGATGTGCTCCTTGTGTTCCACACCGAAGCGCTGCTCCTCATCCACCACGATGAGGCCCAGGTTCTTCCACTGCACGCCTGTCTGCAGGAGACGGTGGGTGCCAATCACAATATCGACGGAACCATCCGCTAGCCCTTGAAGCGTCTTCTTCGCCTCTGCACCCGTGGTGAAACGGGATAGCTCCCGGATCTCCACGCCAAAACCATCCATGCGCTGGGTGAAGGTGGCGTAGTGCTGCTGGGACAGCAGTGTCGTGGGCACGAGCACCGCTACCTGCTTTCCGTCCTGCACGGCCTTGAACGCGGCGCGCACCGCCACTTCGGTCTTGCCAAAGCCCACGTCACCGACGATGACGCGGTCCATCGGCGATGGCTTCTCCATGTCCTCCTTCACGGCCTCGATGGCAGCCATCTGGTCTTCGGTTTCCACGAAGGGGAAGTTGTCTTCCATCTCCAGCTGCCAGGGCGAATCGGGGGCGAAGGCGTAGCCCGGTGCGGAAGCGCGCTTGGCGTAGAGCTCGATGAGCTCGGCGGCAATCTCGCGCACGGCAGCGCGCGCTTTCCGCTTGGTGTTCTTCCAGTCCGACCCACCCATCTTGGACAGACTTGGGCTTTCCCCGCCGGTGTACTTACTCAGCAGGTCCAGCGAGTCCATAGGAACCCACAGCTGGTCGCCGGGCTGGCCGCGCTTGGCGGGCTGGTATTCCAGCACGATGTATTCGCGGCGGGCGTCGCCAACTGTGCGCTCCGCCATCTTGACGAACTTGCCGATGCCGTGGGTGTCATGCACCACATAATCCCCCGGCTTCAAAGCCAGCGGATCAACGCGGTTGCGGCGGCGCGGGGCGCGGCGTTTCGCACCAGCGATATCTCCCACGCGGTTGCCCGTCACATCGGTCTCGGTGAACACGACTAGACCAGGCCCGGTGAAGGTCAGGCCGGCATGGGAAATCCCCTGGTACAGCGTGACCTGCCCATCGACGGGTTCAAGCCCCTGGGTGGCAATGCGCGCGGACACACCATTTTCACGCAGCCGGTCCGCCATGCGGTCGATTGTTCCCTTGGCGGGTGCAACAAACGCTGCATGACCACCGTTCTGCAAGTGCAGTTTGATCTTGCCGTACAGCGCTTCAATTTCTTTCAGGTCACCTTTGGGGGCCGGCGCCGGCTCAAATTCCAGGGGCAAGGTGATCTCATCCGCCATGCCCATCCCCGGTGGCGCGAAGGTCCACCACGCATTTCCGGACTTCAGTGCGGAGGCCTCCAAGGATTCACAGGAGCGGTACGAGCTCGCCGAAACATCCAGGCCCTCGGCAGCCACCGGGCCTTCGGCCCCCATCGCGGCGGCCTCCCACCCAGCTTCAAGGAATTCCTCATCAGTGGCCTGCAGATCAGCAATACGGGTGCGTACCTTCTCCGGGGATGTCACCAACACGACAGACCCAGCAGGCATGAGCGCCGGCAGCACTTCAAAGGGCTGGTCCGTCAGCGCCGGGATGAGCGCCTCCATCCCGTCCGGATAGGAGCCGCCCGCAATCCGCTCGAGCATCTCCACCAAGGTGCGGTTGCCCGGATAGGACTGGGCGAGGGTGGTGGCGCGGGTGCTCACTGAGGCGTCGATAAGCAATTGGCGCGCGGGGTGCAGATGAACCGCTTTGATGTCTTCGATGGTGCGCTGATCGGCGACGGCGAAGGAACGCAATTCGGTGACCTCATCACCCCAGAATTCGATGCGGACGGGGTGTTCAGAGGTCGTTGGGAACACGTCGATGATGCCACCACGCGTGGCAAATTCGCCGCGGCTAGCCACCATGTCCACGTGGTTATATGCGAGGTCCACGAGGCGCTGGGTCAGTTCACCGAAATCATGTTCTTCTTCAACGGCCACCACGACAGGTTCTACCGGTGGCAACACTGGCTGGCAGGCCGCGCGCGCGGACGCCACCACCACGCGGGTCTGATCCAGCTCGTGCACAACTTTGTTGCGTTTGCCCACAACGTCAGCCGCGGGCGAGAGTCGCTCATGCGGCAAGGTCTCAAACGCCGGCATGAGAGCCACAGCATCGCGCCCCAACATCGCGGCGAGCTCCGCGGAAAGATCCTCCGCCTCATGCCCCGTTGCCGTTATCAGCAGCACGGGCGCCTTACGCGCAATCGTGCCCGTCGCCCACGGCCGCACTTGATCAATGCCCGTGATGTGGAGCGATTCCTCCCCCACCCGTTTCAGCAGGCCAGTGAGCTTCGGATCCGTCATGGCTTGGGTGAGCACCCCAGCCAGCATGGGTAGGTCGGTTGAATCGTGTGCCATAAGCCCTATAAAACCTCAGTGCGCGCTTTCTGCAGTACAAGTCAGGCAATAAAAAAGCTTCCCCACCAGGACTCGAACCTAGAATGACGGTACCAAAAACCGTAGTGTTGCCAATTACACCATGGGGAAAGACGTCCCAGAGCTTACCAAATCTGGCTCGAGGCTCGAAATAAGGCATTTGCTTATCGACGTTTCCCCGCGCCCCACCAGCTACCCTTAAGCCCAAACGCTTTCACCCCGTGCCTTTGGAGTCCCGTCAACGATGTCAAAGACCAACAAAATCTTGCTGACAATTCTGGCTGTGTTACTTCTCATTGTGACTGTGATGGGCGGTGTCATTGCCACGAAGGCAGGATTGTTTGAATCCCGCACAATGGCGAAACCGGTGAGCTGACCTCCCCCACGTTGAAGCGCCACTCCACTCTGACCCGTACCGGGAAGAACACCTACCGCGAAAACATTGTCCACGGTGAAGGCGACAGCGGCACCGAATGGACCTTCACTCCCAGCAAGGACGACACCATGGATGTCTCCTACACCACCCCGGATGGCGCAACCTCCACCGCACTGCTGCCCCAGACTGTTCCGGAAGACACCGCAGGCGAGGTGGGAATCAACCCGAATGCGCCGAGGGCGGAACCAGATGGCATCGAGTTCCCGGAACCGGCTGTTCGAACAACGGGCACTCTGGAAACCGCCGGCACACCTGAGGGTGAAGCCACCGAGGTCATTTTCCGTTGGGACCAAAACCTGACGGTAGCAACCATCACGTACCCGGACCGCGGATGCTACGGCATCCTCGAGGAAACAGCGCCCAGCATCAGGACCGAGAAGATCACCGTCGGCGACTGCCCAAGTGGCGCCACCTGGCATTTCAGGGAAGGTGACCCTGGAGGTGGCCGCACCGAGTACGCCTCCCCGGACGGTACTAGGACGGAATCCATGACCTTCTCCAACACCGATTGGGGCATCATCGACGGCGAAATCGGTCTATCCCCGTCTGGTCCGGTGCTGGACTTCTACCGCAGGTTCCTCGAAACTTCAGGCGGTGAACCGGTCAGAGGTTCCTGCGAGCCAGCTGCTTTCGATGAGGTTGTTGAGGAATGGCCCACCCCGATGGGAACCGCCGTCCTCTTCTGCGATGGCACATGGGCCACAGCCGGACAAAACGGTACTGATTTCATCGGACATTTCCACTTCACCAATGGCCAGTGGAAAGTCATCGATTATGACGGCCAATCCTCAGTTACCAGACACCACTGTTTTGATCACAACAAACTGCGTGCGCTGGGTGCCCCAAAGGATTTCCTGACCAGGGTGCTTCAGTGCGATTAGTGCGGGTAGCCCGCGCTAAGTTAGCCGACACTTAGCGCGACGGGGGTTTCCGCAGCACCTACTATCCGGTTTATGAATTCCCCCATGCCGCATGAGGAGCACAACGCCCGCCGGTTCATCTGGTCAAACGGCCTGCAGAATATCGGCGATCAGATTGTCGCACCGAAAACTGTTCTGGCCTGGATGTTTACTGTCGCTGGAGTGCCGGCAGCGTTCACATCCTTCCTGGTGCCCATCAGGGAATCAGGCTCCATGCTGCCGCAGTTCGCGCTCAGCCCGTGGGTCACGTCGCACGCCTCACGCAAGAAAGTGTGGCTTATCGGTTCATGGGGTCAAGCCATTTCAGCTGCGCTCATCGCGGTGTGCGCGTTGCTTTTCAGCGGCACGCTCCTCGGCATCACCACCCTTATCCTCGTTGGCGCACTAGCACTGTTCAGGGCGGTGTGCTCGATTGCTGGCAAAGATGTACAGGGCCGCACGATCTCCAAGGGTCGCCGCGGTGTGATTACGGGCCGCGCAACAGCCCTGGGCGGTGGGTTCACGCTCGCGGTCGGATTGATTCTGTTCTTCCTGCCTAATGATCTGCCGGAATGGGGCATCGTGGCGCTGCTCGCCCTGGGCGCATCCATGTGGGCCTTCGCCAGCATTGTGTTCTCCGGCATTAAAGAACCGGCAGCAGAGGTGGAAAAGTCCACGGGCCACCACGGCTTCAAGCAAATGTGGCAGCTGGTCAAGGGCGACCGGGCCCTGCAGAATTTCCTCATCGTGCGTTCCCTGCTGCTGGCCACGGCGCTGTCCACCCCGTTCATCGTGGTGCTTGCGCATCGTGAGGGTGCGAACTTGGCCGGCCTGGGAGCCTTCATCGTCGCCTCGGGCGGTGCGGCGTTGGTGGGTGGCCGCGTGTCCGGAATGTGGTCAGACAGATCCTCTAAAACCACGATGTCGGGGGCGGCGGCTGTCGCTTCTGTTGTCATCCTGTTGCTCGTCGCCAGCGCCCAGTTCGCCCCGCACGGCGTGAATGCCTGGGTCATGCCCCTCGGCTTCTTCTTGGTCAACCTGGCGCACACGACGGTGCGCGTGGCCCGCAAGACCTACTTAGTGGACATGTGCGAGGGTGACCGGCGCACACTCATCACGGGTGTGTCCAACACGGTCATGGGCATCGTGCTGCTCATAGTCGGTGCGATTTCCTCCGCGATTGCCGCGTTCGGCCCGCAGGCCGCGCTGCTCTTCCTCGCTGCCATGGGATTTGCTGGTGTCATTGGTGCAGCACGCCTCAAAGACGTCTCAGACCCCGGTGTCTGAGCCGGCACGGTTAAGCTGTGGGAAGCTAGATTCTGTTCGCCTGACGTACTAACTACAAGGAGACCCTGCCGGTGACCACACCTGCTATCCCGTCTGATTCCTCTTCCCCGCAGCGCGCTGTTGTTGTTCTCGCTGCTGGCGCGGGAACCCGCATGAAGTCAACGAAGCAGAAGACGCTCCACGAGATCGGTGGACGCAGCCTGCTGTCGCACTCTTTGCACGCAGCCGCCGGTGTGCACCCAGCGCACCTCGTCGCCGTGGTGGGCCACCAGCGTGACCAGGTCTCCCCCGCCGTGGACGCAATCGCTGAGCACATGCACGTGACCATCCTTCAAGCGGTACAGGAGGAACAAAACGGCACCGGCCACGCCGTGCAGGTCGGCCTGGAGGCGATCCCGGATTTCACGGGCACCGTTGTAGTGACCAATGGGGATGTGCCGTTGTTGAGGGCGGAGACGATTGAGAAGCTCGTCGATAAGCATGAAAGCGAACATGCCGCGGTGACCGTGCTCTCCCTCGAATTCGAGAATCCCACGGGCTACGGGCGCATCATCCGCGACGCGGCCGGTGACGTGCAAGAAATCGTGGAAGAAAAAGATGCGACGGATGAGCAGCGCCGTGTGCGCGAGGTCAATTCCGGCGTCTTCGCATTCGATGGCGCCGTGCTGCGCGATGCACTAACCCGCATCAATTCGGACAATGCGCAGGGCGAGCTGTACATCACGGATGTGCTGGGCATCGCGCGTAACGACGGCCACAGGGTCGCCGCATTCACCGCCCCCGATGCCCGCGAACTCGCCGGTGTCAATGACCGTGTCCAGCTCGCCGCAGCCGGTAAGGAACTCAACCGCCGCCTGGTGGAACGCGCAATGCGCGCCGGCGCCACCGTCATCGATCCAGCCACAACCTGGATTGGTGTGGACGTAGAAATCGGCCAGGATGTGACCATCCACCCCAACACTCAGCTGTGGGGTTCCACCAAGATCGGCGACGGCGCCACGATCGGCCCAGACACCACTCTCACCGACATGGAAGTTGGTAGCGGCGCCACCGTCGTGCGCACCCAGGGCGAGCTCGGCGTGATCGGTGATGAAGCCACCGTGGGTCCCTTCACCTACATCCGTCCGGGCACGACGCTGGGCGCGCGCGGCAAGCTCGGCGGCTTCGTGGAAGCCAAGAACGCCCAGATCGGCGAAGGTTCTAAGGTCCCCCACCTCACCTACATCGGCGATGCCACGGTGGGCCGCGAATCCAACATTGGCGCCTCTTCCGTTTTTGTGAACTATGACGGCGTAAACAAGCACCACACCACCATCGGCGACCACTGCCGCACCGGCTCCGACACCATGTTTGTGGCACCGGTGACCGTGGGCGATGGCGCGTATACGGGCGCGGGTACAGTAGTCACTGAAGATGTTCCCGCGGGTGCCTTGGCTATTAAGGAAGGACGCCAGCGCAACATCGAGGGCTGGGTGGAATCCAAGCGGCCCGGTACGGCCGCAGCGGACGCTGCCCAGCGCGCACGTGAGAACGCAACTGATACCGCGAGCGACAACTGACTGAAAGGCAACACCTGACTCATGACCGGTAAGAAAGTCGAAAGCCACAAAGATCTCAAGGTCTTTTCGGGCCGTGCGCACCCCGAGCTGGCGGAGCAAGTCGCCCGCGAACTCGGCATCGAACTGGTGCCCACCACGGCGCGCGACTTCGCCAACGGCGAGATCTTCATCCGCTTCGGGGAGTCCGTTCGTGGCTCTGACTGCTTTGTCATCCAGTCCCACGCGCAGCCGCTGAACAAATGGCTGATGGAGCAGCTCATCATGATTGATGCTCTCAAGCGTGGTTCGGCCAAGCGCATCACCGCGATTCTGCCGTTCTACCCGTACGCCCGTCAGGACAAGAAGCACCGCGGCCGCGAACCGATTTCTGCCCGCCTAGTTGCTGATCTGCTCACCGCCGCTGGCGCCGACCGCATCGTGTCCGTGGACCTGCACACCGACCAGATCCAGGGCTTCTTCGATGGCCCGGTGGACCACATGCACGCGATGCCGATCCTGACGGATTACATCAAGTCCAAGTACTCGCTGGACAACCTCGTTGTGGTCTCCCCTGACGCGGGCCGTGTGAAGACGGCTGAGAAGTGGGCCAACACGTTGGGCGACGCGCCGATGGCCTTCGTGCACAAGACCCGCGACATCGACGCTGCAAACAAGGTTGTGTCCAACCGCGTTGTTGGTGAGGTTGAAGGCAAGGACTGTGTGCTTCTCGACGACATGATTGACACCGGCGGCACCATCGCCGGAGCCGTTGGCGTTCTGAAGGATGCCGGCGCCCGCTCCGTGCTGATTGCCACCACGCACGGTGTGTTCTCCGACCCGGCGCGTGAGCGTCTGTCCAACTGCGGTGCGGAGGAGATCATCACCACTGACACGCTCCCACAGAGCACCGAGGGCTGGACGAACCTCACCGTGCTGTCTATCGCCCCGCTGCTGGCACGCACGATCCACGAGATCTTCGAAAACGGTTCCGTAACCACTCTGTTTGAGGGCCAAGCGTAAAAGTGTCCGCCCCAACACCAGACCCAGCTGTCCAGGCTGGGTCTTCTCCTGTGCAGGACGTAGATTCTGGTCTGCACAGGGCCATGAAAAGCCGCCAGCTCCACATGATCGCGCTGGGCTCTGCCATTGGTACAGGTCTGTTCTTGGGTTCTGCCGAATCCATTAATTATGCCGGCCCGGCCGTGCTGGTCACATTCCTCATCGTGGGTGTGGTCGTGTATCTGCTCATGCGCATGCTGGGCGAAATGGCTGTGGCCAACCCTGTGTCCGGTTCTTTCGCGGCGTACGCCCGCGAGTACATCAGCCCCCGCGCCGGTTTCATCGTTGGGTGGAACTGGTGGTACACCACCATCGTGGTGGGAATGATTGAGCTCACCGCCATGGGCACCTTTCTGGACTTTTGGTTCCCGGACATCCCGCACTGGGTGACGGCACTGGTCACGCTCGTCATCGTGTTGATCATCAACGCTGCCCGCGTGAGTATCTTCGCTGAGGCTGAGTATTGGCTGTCGTTGATCAAAGTCCTCGCCCTCGTGGCCATGATCATCCTTGGCTTCGTCCTGGTGCTCATGCCTTCCTCGGATGCTGGGTTCCACAACCTGACCATCCATGGAGGCTTCTTCCCAATGGGCGCCACCGGCGTCGTGTTCTCCTTGGTCGCGGTCACATTCACCTTCGGCGGCATCATGTCCGTGGGAACGGCCGCCGGGGAGGCTGAAAATCCGGAACAAACGATCCCCAGGGCTATCAACTCCATCATCTGGCGCATCCTGGTGTTCTACATCGGTGGCATGAGCGTCATTTTGTTGCTGGCTCCGTGGGATGAGCAAGGAGCTTCTGAGAGTCCCTTCGTGCGCGTGCTCACCTTCGTGGGCATCGATGGCGCGGCGCATCTACTCAACCTGGTGATCATGGCCGCCGTCGCATCCGTGTGCAACACCATGACGTACTCGGGCGCACGAATGCTGCGCGACCTTTCCCGTAATGGGCAGGCTCCCAGCTACTTCGCGCACACGACACAGAAAGGTCTGCCCCTGCGCGCCCTACTGTTCAACGGCGCACTCATGGGTTCCGTTGTCCTGCTCAATTACTTCTTTGAGGGCAAGATTTTCACCATCCTGCTCGCCGTTGTGGTCGGCTCGGAGCTGATCACGTGGGCGGCAGTGAACTTCGCACACCTCAACTTCCGCAAGCGCGGCTACTCGTCCAGCTTCACGGCTCCGCTGTATCCGGTGGCTAACTACGTGTGCGCCGCCTACTTCGTACTGGTGATCGTTCTTATGGCCATGCTGCCCGATTACCGCGTGGGCCTTGCGGCAATGAGCGTGTGGGCCGTGATCCTCTTCACCGTAGCGTCGCTATCACGCTCCGCGGGAGAAACTCCTGACACCACTGGTTAACCGCCACTGCGCGTTTGGTTAGCCGACCGGAGTGCTGCTAAGATTTTCCAGGTCTCGGCGAGGGACTTGCTGATCGCTCTGATCGATCTAGATCAATCAGGAGAGATCAGCAGGGCCGTTATCGACGCGATGAAGACTTTCGCTGCTCGCGCAGCATCACACGGTCACTCGACGAGAACGTATTGTCACTTTCGTCTGGGTGGCCGGTTTTGTAGCCCCACCCGGTGAGAACACCATAGGAGAACCATCATGGCTACCACCCCTGTTATTAAGGCTGAGAAGCGCGAAGAGTTTGGTAAGGGCGCTTCCCGTCGTCTGCGCGCAGCAGGTCGCGTGCCGGGCGTCATTTACTCTGCGGGCGAAGAAAATATTCACTTCCACGTGGACATCCTGGAGATCACCGCTCTGGTGCGTAATGATGGCACTAACGCCATCCTCGAGCTCGAGGTCGAGGGCGAGAAGCACCTGGCCATCGTGAAGCACGTCGACCAGAACGTGCTCACCCTGAACATTGACCACATTGACCTCCTGGGCGTGAAGCGCGGCGAGAAGGTCAACGTCGAGGTCCCAGTTGTCCACGAAGGCGAGGCTGCTCCGGACGCTGTTGTCCTGCAGGAGCTGGACCTGGTGGAGATCGAGGTCGATGCCCTCAAGATTCCGGACGAGATCGTCGTGTCCATCGAGGGCAAGGAGATCGGCGACCAGATCCTGGCTGGCGACCTGCCGCTGCCGGAGGGTGCAGAGCTGCTCACCGATCCGGAGTACCTGGTCATCAACGTCACCTTCCAGCAGGTCGATGAAGAGATCGAGGCTGCCGCTGAGGAAGCTGAGGAGGGCGGCGCTGAGGCTGGCGCTGAGTCCACCGAGGAAGCTGCCGAGGGCGAAGAGTAAGCCGCTTATCGACGCTAACGGCTAAACGCCTCAACGGCCGGCACCCCACCGCGGGG